>CAJFTV010000132.1 GCA_904420055.1 Candidatus Alloscillospira gallinarum
ATTTATCGGGGAGTTTCCGCCGGCTTAAACAACTAACTACATCCACCGAGAGCAGCTATTTTCAATATGAAAACGGCTGCTCTTTTTATGCCTACGGGCAGAAAGGAGCGACCACCCATGACAAAACCGAGAGAAAAAAAACCGCAAGGAATCAACCACCGAGATTGAGGAAAACCAGAAGAAAATACGACAGCATAAGGAGTTTTAATAAGCTATTGGGATTTTCGTCAAATTGACGGGAATTTTCAATTTTCCTTGAAATCACTACTTTCCTTGAAAAGGGAGGGCCGTGTCAGCTATACATTTCGACCGAAAAACATTTCGGTTTAATCCCACGTCAAATGTTAAATAATGCACTGCACATATGTTTATACTCCGCAGAAAACGGCAAAAATATCACTGTAAAAACACATTTTGCGGAGGTCATATATGAGCATTGTAAACCTTTCATACGAAAATTTTAACGATTCAATAAAAGACGGTACCACCGTTGTCAATTTCTCCTCACCAAAATGCCTTCCCTGCCTTGTTGTCGCCCCTATTATTGAGGAAATTGCAAAAGACTACACCGGCAGCGCCAAGGTCGGCCGGCTGGACGTCGATACAGATGAAAACCAGGACATTGTTGACAGACTGGACATAACCCAGATTCCAACAGTAATCCTCTTTAAAGACGGCCGTGAGATAAGCCGGCTCATGGGCATTAGGGAAAAGCGGGAATACGAATGGCTTTTAAGGTGAATTTATAATTGACAAAAAGACTTTCACGGCTTATAATCCTTTAAAAGGCTGTGAAAAAGAGCAGTAAGCCAAGCGCGGAATGTCAGAGAGTGGGCGGCAGGTGAGAGCCCTCGGACGCGCCGCTGAAGTCGCTTTTGAGCTTCGGGGACCAACCGCCAAATTTAGGCGATTAAGCTCCGGCGGCACCGCACCGTTACCGCGAGGATAAGCGCCCGGCACCGGTATGCCCGGCGAAATTCAGGTGGTACCACGTGAACCTCACGTCCTGAGCAGGTTTTGCTCAGGACGTTTTTTATGTTAAAACCAACTTTCACGGCAAAGGAGAAAAATATGAGAGAACTACCAAAAACATATGACCCAAAATCGGTGGAGAAAAAAATCTACCAGATGTGGCTTGACGGCGGCTGGTTCAAGGCTGAGCGCGACCCGGAAAAGACGCCGTTCACAATAGTAATACCGCCGCCGAATGTCACCGGCCAGCTCCATCTCGGCCACGCCTTTGACGACACGATACAGGACGCGCTTATCCGCTATAAGCGAATGAAGGGCTTTGCCGCCCTCTGGCTCCCGGGGACTGACCATGCGGGAATTGCTACCCAGATAAAGGTTGAGGAAAAGCTCCGTGAGGAGGGACTTACACGCTTTGACCTGGGCCGGGAAAAATTTTTAGAGAGGGTCTGGGCCTGGAAAGAGCAGTACGGCAGCAGAATACTCACGCAGCTTCAGAAGATGGGTGCCTCCTGCGACTGGTCGCGCCTGCGCTTTACTATGGACGAGCAGTGCGCAAAGGCAGTGCGCGAGGTGTTCGTATCCCTCTATGACAAAGGTCTTATATACAGGGGAAACAGAATAATTAACTGGTGTCCCCACTGCACCACCGCCCTTTCAGACGCCGAGGTGGAATATACGGAAAAGCCGGGCCATCTCTGGCATCTGCGCTATCCCGTTAAGGACAGCGACGAATACGTAATCGTTGCCACCACGCGCCCCGAGACAATGCTTGGCGACTCCGGCGTTGCGGTAAACCCCAACGACGAGCGCTACACCCACCTTGTTGGCAAGACGTGCATACTTCCTCTTGTGGGCCGCGAGATACCCATTGTGGCCGACGAATACGTTGACATGACCTTTGGCACCGGCTGCGTTAAGATGACCCCGTGCCACGACCCCAACGACTTCGAGGTAGGCCTGCGCCACAACCTTGAGCAGATACTTATATTTGACAACGACGCTAAAGTCATAAACGGAGGCGAATACAACGGCCTTGACAGGTATGAGGCGAGAAAGGCAATACTCCGCGACCTTGAGGAGGGCGGCTACCTTGTAAAGACAGAGGAGCACATGCACAACGTCGGCACCTGTTACCGCTGCGGCACGGACGTAGAACCCATAACCTCCTCACAGTGGTTTGTAAAGATGGAGCCCCTCGCAAAAGAGGCCATCAGGGTGGTTGAGGACGGCGAGGTCAAATTTGTCCCCGACCGCTTCTCAAAGACATACTTAAACTGGATGTATAACGTCCGCGACTGGTGCATCTCACGCCAGCTCTGGTGGGGTCACCAGATTCCCGCCTGGTACTGCGCCGACTGCGGCCACACCACCGTCTCCCGCGAAGACGCAACCGAGTGTGAAAAGTGCCACTCCAAGAATATTGAGCGCGACCCCGACGTTTTGGATACATGGTTTTCCTCCGCCCTCTGGCCCTTCTCAACTCTGGGCTGGCCGGAAAAAACCGCCGACCTTGATTATTTCTATCCAACAAGCGTGCTCGTAACGGGCTACGACATAATATTCTTCTGGGTCGCCAGAATGATTTTCTCAGGCTGTGAGCACACAAAAATGCCACCGTTTAACACCGTCCTCATACATGGCCTTGTAAGGGACGCCCAGGGACGCAAGATGTCAAAATCCCTTGGAAACGGCATTGACCCCATAGACATGATAGACCAGTTTGGCGCCGACGCACTTCGCTTTAACCTCATTACCGGCAACTCTCCCGGAAATGACATGCGCTTTTACGTTGAGCGGTGCGAGGCCATGCGCAATTTTGCAAACAAGCTGTGGAACGCCACCCGATTTGTGATGATGAACCTCACAATTGAGGAAAACCGTCTGCCGGATAAGCTGGAGCTTGAGGATAAGTGGATACTCTCCAAGCTCAACACTCTTATAAAAGAGATAAATGACAACTTTGACAGCTACGAACTTGGAGTCGCCGCCAACAAGATTTATGACTTTATCTGGGACACCTACTGCGACTGGTATATTGAGCTCACAAAGCCCCGTCTTAACGGCGAGGACAGCGCGGCAAAAGAGGGGGCGCAGCGGGTACTGCTATATGTGCTCACCGAAATTTTGAAGCTGCTTCACCCGTTTATGCCGTTTATAACTGAGGAAATCTACCAGGCGCTGCCCCACACAGGCGAGGCCCTTGTAATTGAGCGCTATCCGGAGTACTCTGCGGCGCTCTCTTTCCCACAGGACGAGGAAAATTTTGAGGTTATAATGAACGCCATAAAAGCCGTGCGCTCACGCCGGGCGGAGATGAATGTCCCCCCCTCCAAAAAGCCCCATCTTATCATCGTCTCATCAAAGGCTGACATCTTTGAAACAGGGCGTGTCTACCTCTCAAAGCTGGCATATGCCGGCAGTCTTACCATCACGGACACAGCTCCCGCCGAGGCGGAGGGCATGGTCAGCGTTGTTACTGACGAGGCAAAAATGTATATGCCCTTAAATGAGCTTGTGGATATTGAGAAAGAGCGCCAGCGAATAGAAAAGGAGCTGACTAAGGCACAGGCAGAGCTTGAGCGCGTTGAAAAGAAGCTCAATAACGAGAGCTTTGTGTCCAAAGCTCCGGAAAATGTCGTAAACGCCGAGCGTGAGAAGGCAGCAAAGGCAAAGGCGCTTATTGATAACCTGAGCGACAGCCTCAAAGCTTTAAGCTGACCGACATATTGCGCCACATTTAGCACACAGTCTGACATATAATACCGTTGTACTTTCACGTACAGCGGTATTTTTTTGTCTGCAAATAATGTCTCCCCTCCCGGATAGTGCGGCCTGCTTTCACGTTTCCCCTTCTAACTTATCCAAGACCAACCGTTTTCCGGCAGACCGTGCAGGAGTGGAGCACAGTTTAAATTCAGACACGCGCGATATTTTAATACCGTTAAATCTAAAGTCAGGCAAAAACAGGTCACAAAAGGAGGCTTTGCTTGTGAAAGTAAATTCACAGTTAAAGGACAAGACCCTGTACCTCTCACTGTCGGGAGAGCTGGACCACCACGGCGCCGGACAGGCCATGGCGGCAATTGAGAGCCGAATAGACGTAAACATGCCCAGAGACTGCGTGCTGGACATGGGCGGCGTCACATTTATGGATTCGTCAGGTATAGCAGTTATCATTAAGACACTCCGCCGCACAGCGGAAATCGGCGGCAAACTGAAAGTTACAAATGTCGCGCCGCAGCCGATGAAAGTAATCGACGCCGCGGGAATATGCCGCCTTGTGGACATTTCGGCGGCGGAATAGGAGGATAATACATAATGGCAAAAGTAATAAACAGCATGAAAACGGAGTTTTTGAGCCGCTCCGCAAACGAGGGATTTGCGCGCACCGCCGCGGCCTGTTTCGCGGCGCAGCTCGACCCCACCCTGGACGAAATCGGAGACATAAAAACCGCCGTAAGCGAGGCGGTGACCAACTCTATCGTACACGCATACCCCGACTGTCTCGGAAAAATTGTAATGCGCCTCAGAATATTTGACGACAACAGTCTGGAGATTATGATAAAGGACTTCGGCGTTGGAATACCGGATATAGAAAAGGCCATGACGCCGCTTTTTACCACAGGCGGCGAGGAGCGCAGCGGCATGGGCTTTACCATTATGGACAGCTTTATGGACAAGCTCAAGGTCAGGTCTGTACCGGGCAAGGGCACAACCGTGACCATGCGCCGCAAAATTTCGCTAAGGGCTGGAGCAAGATGACTAATTTGCAGCTTTATGACCTGCTCACTCTGGCCCAAAAGGGAGACAAATATGCCTGCGACAAATTCGTCTCGGAAAACTCAGGCCTTATCTGGAGCATCGTCCGCCGCTTTTTCGGCCGTGGTGTGGACCCGGACGACCTCTTCCAGATTGGCTGCGTCGGCTTTTTAAAAGCCATCTCCGGTTACGACCCGGCCTTCGGCACAAAATTCTCAACTTACGCCGTACCGAAAATAACCGGAGAAATACTCCGTTTTTTAAGAGACGACGGGGCTGTAAAAGTGAGCCGGACCGTGAAGGAGCACGCCGGCGCCATCAGGACCGCCCGCGCAAGCCTTGAGCAGTCCCTTGGGCGTGAACCGCGTCTGTCGGAGCTTGCACAGCATACCGGCCTTACCCCCGAGGATATAGCGGCAGCAGAAGCGGCAACAGGCGCGCCGGAGTCACTTCAGCGGGAGAGCGAGGACGGCTTTACCTTAGAGCATGTACTCTCCGACAACTATCAGGAGGACAGTCTTATAGAGCGTGTGGCACTGCGTGAGGCAGTAAACTCACTGCCTGAAAAAGAGCGCTCGGTCATAATTCTGCGGTTTTACCGCGGCCTCACCCAGGACAAAACCGCAAAAATACTCGGCGTATCCCAGGTGCAGGTCTCCAGAATCGAAAAGCGTGGAATCACCGCCCTCCGCGCCCTTCTTGAATAAAATGTCCGTCTGTGTTATCCTGTTATAAATTAAAACGCCTCGCAGGATTAAAGGAGGACATTCATGGAAATTCTGCACGCCCTTGAGAGCATCAGATGTCCGTTTCTGGACGCCGTAATGTACGGTATTACTCAGCTCGGCGGCGAGGCCGTATTTATGGCAGTCGCCATTGTCGTATTCTGGTGTATTGACAAAAATAAGGGATATTTTATTCTCACGGTGGGATTTCTCAGCACCATCGCAAGTCAGTTTTTAAAGCTTGTATTCCGTGTCCCGCGTCCCTGGGTCCGGGACCCGGAATTCACCATTGTTGAGGCCGCCAGGGCAGATGCCGGCGGATACTCCTTTCCCAGCGGTCACACTCAAAACGCTGTGAGTACCTTTGGCGGTATCTTCACCTTCGCAAAGCGCCGCGCCACAAAAGCCATATGTATTGCCATAATAGTTCTCGTGGCATTCTCCCGTATGTATCTTGGCGTACATACACTCTCAGACGTGACTGTGGCACTTATCTTAGGGGTAATTATCCTTTTTGCCGTATACCCGCTGTTTAAAAGCCACGGCACAAATCCCAAATTTATATATGGCGTCTTAATCGGCACTATCCTCATTTCAGCCGCTTACACAGCCTTTACCGAGCTCTATCCCTGGCCCGCCGATATGGACGGTCAAAACCTGTATGAGGGGATTAAAAACGGTTACACTCTGCTCGGCGCCTGCTGCGGAATGCTGCTTTCATATTTCCTCGACAGAAAATATATTAACTTTAAAACCGGCGCTCCCCTGCCCGCTCAGATTTTAAAATGCGTTTTGGGACTTGTCATTGTAGTGGGCCTGAAAGAAATTTTAAAAGCGCCTCTCGGTTATCTGTTTTTCGGGCATCAGGCCGCTCACGCCGTGAGATATTTTATAGTAGTGCTCACAGCCACCTGCGTCTGGCCCATAACATTTCCATGGTTCACAAGGCTGTTTTCCAAAGGTAAGCCATAAACATATAAAGCATATCAAGGCCGCCCCAACACGGGCGGCCTTTTCATTCCCCATCAAAAATTCCGGCGCCCTACCACGGACGCCGGATAAATTTTACTTGGCTATATACTCTTTTCCATGTTCTCGCCTGTCCCTGTGCTTTAAAAACGACAGTTTCGTCTCACTTA
>CAJFTV010000133.1 GCA_904420055.1 Candidatus Alloscillospira gallinarum
CGTGTGGTCATTCCAAAGGAGATTAGAAGAACTATGCGTATAAGGGAGGGCGACCCGTTAGAGATATATACCGACAGGGAGGGAGAAGTTATTTTTAAAAAGTATTCTCCTTTGGGCGAGATGGGAGAGTACGCTAACGCAATGTGTGAAACTGTACACAAAACCACCGGCTGCGCTGTGGCGGTGGCAGACCGCGATACCATCATATCCGTTGCCGGAGGACAGAAAAAAGAACTCCTTGAGGCGAGAATAAGCCGTGAACTGGAGCGTATAATGGAAGAGCGGGGAGTGTATCAGCTGAAAAGCGGCGGACGCCGTGTGCCGCTGACGGACGGTGGCGATAAGACGGTATGCGTCGCGGCTCCGGTTGTATCTGAGGGAGACGTGCTCGGGTGTGTCGTACTGTTTGCCGATGGGGAATTTGTAACCGGAGAGGCGGAGTATAAAGTTGCCCAGACCGCTGCCGGATTTTTGGGCAGACAGATGGAAAGCTGACTAAAAATAGCTGTAAAGTGGTTTTTGCTTTTGTCATTCAGAGCGGTTGTTACATTCCGGAAGCTATGGTAAAATAAGCCCGGGCGGTTGTTTTGCCCGCGCATATTGCACTGAAAAAAGGTATTGCGCCGAAAATGCCGGATGCGGGAACGCAGACGCGGCGATGGTGCGCTGTGCTTTTTAAGGCAGCTTTGGGGTGTGATTTTTTGAAGATTTACGTATTCAGGCACGGAGAGACCGACTGGAATGCCCAGCACAGGATACAGGGGCGTACTGATATTCCTCTAAATGAGAACGGTGTTCGCCAGGCGACAGATATGGGGAGCCATGTGGCCGGTAAAATAAACCCCAAGTATATGATAGTCAGTGACCTTTCAAGGGCCCGGGACACCGGAAAAATAATTGCCGGATTTTTGGGGGTTGACAGGATATACACGGAGCACGACCTTACAGAGTGCAGCTATGGAGATATGGACGGAGTTATTGTGGAGGATATATATACGGCGGTATGTCCCGGGGAGGAGCCCCGGGAGGACGCAAGCCGGAGATTTCTCAACGTGCTGAAAAGATACGCGGAAGAATACCCCGAGGATTTTGCCGTTGTGTCCCATGGCGGGACAATAAATGCGGCGCTGTATACAATTACCGGGGGCAAAATGGGCACGGGACAGACGAAGCTCAAAAATGCGTGCCTCTCTGTTTTGAGCTATGAGTCGGGAAAGTTCCAGATAGAAAGATGCAATCTGTCTCCCGAAGAGGTATAAAAGTTTTAAGCAAGCGGACGATTTTGGAAGTAATATCCAAAAATTGTCCGCGTTTTTTTACATTATGTATAAAGAAAAGGTTTCCGATTGACAGAGAAATGTAAATAAACTATAATAAATTGAAGTTGTAAAATGTATTGCTTATTTGTAAATTCAACAGATTAAGGGCGAAAAATACTAATTTAGCAGTACAGTTTAACTGTAGAGAATTCAGGAGGTACAGGACTTGAAAAAAATTCTTGTAATAAATGTGGGGTCAACCTCCACAAAGGTGGCCTACTACGAAGATAGAGACTGCAAATGCAAGGCAAATCTCGAGCACCCCACAGAGGAGCTTGCAAAGTTTGGAGACGTGATGGAGCAGAAAGATTACCGCCGTGAAAAGGTGGAGCAGTTCTGCCGTGAAAACGGGATTGACATAAAGTCTCTTGACGCCATTACGGCGAGAGGCGGACACACAAGACCCATCACCGGAGGCGTTTATGAGATAAATGATATAATGCTCCGTGAGCAGGCCAGTGGTGAATTTGGCCGGCACCCGTCGGATGTGGGTTCCGCAATTGCATACAAAATGGCTGAGGGGACAAGTGCAAAGGCGTTCGTAGTTGACCCGCCTGTGACCGACGAGTATTTTCCGCTGGCAAGGTATGGCGGCCACCCGCTTATGCCGCGGCAGTCACGCTTTCACGCACTCAGCCACAAGGCCACGGCAAAACGCTACTGCCGTGAAAACGGCCTTGACTATGAGCATATTAATCTTATAACTATACATTTAGGCGGCGGCTCGTCAATCGCCATGCACTCAAACGGAAAGATGATTGACGGCACAAACGGAATAGAGGGGGACGGCCCGTTTTCCACAAACCGCTCCGGCGTACTCATTGCCAAGTATCTGGCGGACATTATTTACTCTGAAAAGTACACGAAAGAGGAAGTGTACAAGATGATACAGGGAAAGGGCGGACTTATGGCGTATCTGGGTGAACAGGACGTGCAGAAGTGCAGCGAGATGGCCAAGACCGACCCGCATGCCCGGGAGGTACTGGAGGCCATGATGTACCAGACTGCAAAATTTGCCGCCGGAGTTTCCGTGGCTGTTAACGGAAAGGTGGACCAGATACTGATAACCGGCGGAATTGCCCACTCAAAATGGCTGACAGACATACTTAAAGAGCGTCTCTCCTTTATCGCGCCCATAACGCTCTACCCCGGAGAAAACGAGATGGAGTCACTCTCTACCGGCACATATGAGGCGCTTACAGGACAGGTTGAGATTAAGAGAATTGAGGACTGATACATATGCTTAAAAACTTCGATGAGATTTACGCAGCCGTTAAGTCGGCAGGTACAAAAAAGCGCGTGGCCCTGGCCGCGGCACACGACAAGGACGCCCTTGTAAGTGCGGCAGATGCGCGGCGCGAAGGGCTTGCGGACTTTGTGCTCATAGGTGATACCGGCGCTATTGCACAAATACTGGGCGATATGGGGGAGAATGTCTCCGACTATGAGCTTGTGGAGAGCAAAAGCGATGCCGAAAGCGCTGCAATTGCCGCGTCTATGGTTGCCGAAGGCAAGGCCGACGCGCCGATGAAGGGAATTTTACATACCAGCGTGTTCTTGAAAGCTATATTAAACAGCCAGCTTGGCCTCATTGACAAAAAGGCGCTTCTGTCACAGGCCACTGTCCTCTATTTTGAAAAAGAGGACAGAATGATGATGATAACTGACTGTGCCATAAACGTGGCTCCCACCTTTGAGGAGAAACTGAAGATAGCGCAGAATGCCGTTGACTTCTGCCTTAAGATGCAGATTGAGACGCCTAAGGTAGCGGTTGTCACCCCCTTGGAGGAGGTAAAAAACAGCATACCTTCTACAGTAGAGGCGGCTATGCTGGCAAAGGCGGGAGACAGGCACCAGATTAAAAACTGCATTGTGGACGGCCCGCTCGCCCTTGATAACGCACTGTCCCTTGAGGCGGCGCGGCACAAGAAGATTGAAAGTCCTGTAGCGGGACAGGCGGATATACTCCTCATGCCGGACTTAAACGCGGGAAATATTCTGGATAAGTCACTGCGGTTTTTCGCGGATTATAAG
Source organism: Candidatus Alloscillospira gallinarum (assembly GCA_904420055.1). Classification (GTDB taxonomy): domain Bacteria; phylum Bacillota; class Clostridia; order Oscillospirales; family Oscillospiraceae; genus Alloscillospira; species Alloscillospira gallinarum. The sequence continues at coordinate 3,354 of CAJFTV010000133.1, forward strand.
ACCGCCGGAGTTGTGCTGGGGGCAAGGTTCCCGCTTATAATGACTTCCCGGTCCGATACGGCGGCAAACAAGCTTAATTCAATTGCCTGCGCAATGCTTCAGCTGATGTAAGTTTTTACTGCGTGCAATGCACGTTATTTTAAGGAGAAAGGCAAAATTAAAGACTAAGAGGTGCAAACAATGAGAAGAGTAGTAATTACAAGTTATGCGAGAACGCCGGTGGGCGCATTTTTGGGCGACCTTAAAACCGTACCGGTGCAGGATTTGGCGACTATCGCCTTCAAAGCGGCAGTTGAGAGGGCCGGCATAAGCCTTGAGGACATCGACGGCAGCGTGTTCGGACACGTAATCTCCTCGCCCGAGGCGGGAAACCTGGGCCGTCTTGTGGCCCTTATGGCGGGCTGCCCGGAGACAGTGCCCGGCTTTACTGTAAACAGAATATGCGGTTCCGGACTTCAGGCAACAATCTGCGCGGCACAGGAGATATGGACAGAAAACGCCGATATCTATGTGGCGGGCGGCGCGGAGAGCCTCTCACGTGTTCCCTATTATCTTCCCCTCCAGTACAGGTATGAGGGCATGAAAAACGGCAATACACAGCTTCTCTGCTCCAATGAGGAGATGTGCAAGCACACCCACCCGGAGGACAGGTACGGCCCAATTAATTCAATGGGTGAGACGGCGGAGAACATCGTTGAGAAGTACGACATTCCCCGTGAGGATGCCGACCTGTTTGCGTACCAGTCGCAGATGAAGTGCAAGGCCGCTGTAGAGCGGGGACGCCTTGCAAAGGAGATTGTCCCGGTTACGGTTGTAAAGAACAAGAAAAAGGGTATAACAGAGGTTGTCGACAAGGACGGACACCCCCGCCCCAACACAACACTTGAGGCCCTGGCGGCGCTCAAGCCCTGCTTTAAGAAGGGCGGCCGCGTGACAGCCGGAAACTCCTCCGGTATGAACGACGCCGGTGCGGCCATGGTGGTAATGAGCGAGGAAAAGTGCCTGAAAATGGGATTAAAGCCCCTCGCCTATATTAACGCATATGCATTTGGCGGAGTTGACCCCAGGGTCATGGGCCTTGGTCCTGTCCCGGCGGTTAATAAGCTCCTTCAGAAAACAGGACTTACTCTTGAGGACATTGATATCCTTGAGATTAACGAGGCGTTTGCAGCTCAGGTTTTAGGCTGCTGCAAAGAATGGGGCAACTACATCGGCACACCTCTCTACGAGAGAATTAACCCCAACGGCGGCGCCTGCGCGATAGGACACCCCCTGGGCATGACCGGCGTCCGCCTTGTGGGCACGACAGTGTTTGAGCTCAACGAGACCGGCAAAAAGTACGGCATTGCCACCGCCTGCATCGGCGGCGGACAGGGTGCTGCTATCCTCATAGAGAACGCAATGATATAAAGGAGTGTTGATGTATGCGTATAGACCAGGTAATTGCCATAGTTACCGGCGGCGCCACGGGAATGGGCGAGGCCACCACAAGGGCGATAATTGAGGGCGGTGGAAAAGTCTGCATAACCTGCCGCAGCAAGGACAAGGCAGAGGCCATTGTAAAGGAGTACGGCGACGAAAGGTGCATGTACGTGCAGGCGGACGTCTCTATTGAAGAGCAGGCAAAGAACGTGGTAGACAAGGCTGTAGAAAAGTTTGGAAAGATTACAGCGCTTATTAACTGCGCCGGCGTGGGCCCTGCTATGAAAATCCTCCCAAAAGAGGGGGGCGTCCACACAAGCGAGATGTTTGACAACGTAATAAATACAAACCTCAAGGGCGGCTTTAATATGATTAAGTACGCCGCTCACGCCATGAAAGATAACGAACCATTGAACGAGGACGGAGAGCGCGGCGGAATTATCAGCACGATTTCATTTGCCGTGAACTTCGGCCAGATAGGCCAGGCGGCATATGTGGCATCTAAGGGAGGGCTTCAGGCTATGACAATGCCTATTGCCCGCGAGCTTGCCCGCTACGGCATTCGCTGCAACACAATAGCTCCCGGTGTCATACTTACCCCGATGACGGGCGTTCTCTCTGAAAAGACCCTGGAAGGCCTGAAAAAGAGCGCCGTGTTCCCAAAGAGGCTGGGAAAACCGGAGGAGTTTGCCTCGGTTGCCTGTGAGATACTGAGAAACCTCTACATTAACGGCACTACCATCTATCTGGACGGCGCAATGAGAATGTAATCGCTTTTGCGGGAAGGCGTTATAGTGTTTCAATGCGCGTCCATATATGTAAATATTTGAAAAGCTGCTCCTGTTTTGAACAGGGGCAGCTTTTTTTCGTGAAAGTTCATAAATTCTGCGGCAGTGTTTTGGGTGGCCTGCACCCGATTTTGATGATATACTAAAATAAAAAACGGAGGGAAAACTTTCTGACAGAAAGGATTTTTTAACGGGGTGATATTAATGGATTACAGGGCGTTGGCTTCAGGTATATCGGAGTATCTCATAGAGACACGCAGAAAAATCCACCGGCGGCCGGAGCTCTCCGGACAGGAATCGGAGACGTCGGCGTTTATACGGCGGGAGCTTGAGAGA
>CAJFTV010000134.1 GCA_904420055.1 Candidatus Alloscillospira gallinarum
CTTTTAATAAGCCGGGGCTTTTGGATTGCCCTTCACGCGAGAGATAAGTACAGTTCACTTGTTGTCACGGGCCTTACCGGGCTTCTGGCAATACAGGTGTTTCTCAACATCGGCGTTGTTACAAATCTTTTGCCAAGTACGGGCATCTCACTGCCGTTTTTCAGCTACGGCGGAACGGCAATATGGATGCAGATGATAGAGATGGGCATAATCTTGTCCATATCGAGGGATATTCCTGTGACAAAGGCGGGGTCAGATTGAGACTACTTTTTACCTGCGCCGGCACAGCCGGACATATAAACCCGGCCATCGCGGTCGCCGGGTACTTTAAAAGGATAATGCCGGACACCGAAATGCTGTTTATTGGCTCCGGCAGGGAAATGGAGAACCGGCTTATCCCAATGGCCGGCTTTGACATAGTGAACATAAAGTCAAAAGGATTTCAGCGGGGGTTTTCCCCCGGCGACATAGTGTGGAATATCAGGGCCGCCGCCGACCTTTTAATCGGAACGTCCCAGGCAAAAAGGACAATACGCCGTTTTAAGCCGGACGCCGTTATAGGTACGGGTGGGTATGTGTGTTACCCTGTACTTACAACTGCGGCGAAGATGGGCATACCCACGTTTATACATGAGTCAAACGCCATGCCGGGGCTGACTACGCGAATGGTCAGCGACAAGGTGAGCCGGGTTATGGTTGCCTTCCCTAATATGGAGAAAAACTACAAATGCCCGGAAAAAGTCGTATTCACCGGAACACCTGTGCGGAGCGAATTCATGGACATGTCAAAGGAAGAGGCCAAGGAAAAACTCGGCCTTACAGGGAAGAAGCTGGTCGTGTCTTTTTGGGGCTCTCTGGGCGCCGAAGTTATGAACGGCATAATGGCGGATTTCATAGAAATAAATTCTGCAAAGGGCGGCTTTCACCACATACACGCCACAGGCGGAGGTGAGGAGGGCCTTAAAAAGATGAAGGAGGAGCTTGCCCGCCGGGGAGTTACGCAAAAGCAGCTGTCAAATACTGACCTTCGCATGTACATTGACAACATGCCCACGGTAATGACGGCGGCGGACATCGTGCTGTGCCGGTCAGGAGCCTCTACAATAGGAGAGCTCACCGCAATAGGAAAGCCCAGCATATTGGTGCCCTCTCCGTATGTGGTAGACAACCATCAGGAGAAAAATGCGAAAAGTGTGGAGGATATCGGCGGCGCTGTGATGATTCGGGAGGGCGAATGTACGGGAGAGCTGCTATACAGCAGAGTTTCGGAGATTTTAAAAGACGCGGGACGGCTTGACAGTATGTCAAGGGCCGTAAGGCAGATGGGCGTGCCGGACTCGGCAGAGCGGATAGCAAAGGAAATTTTAAATTTTTCAAGGTAAATAAAATTCTGTTAAACATAGGCGCATTTTAAAGTGTAACCTGTTAACAAATCAATTTTCCCCATCATAGTATGTAACATATTGAGTAATGGGGGAAAACCATGGAAATATATCGTATAAACGGAGGCCGCCGGCTTGACGGCACAGTCAGGGTTCAGGGGGCCAAAAACAGCGTCCTGCCGATTTTGGCGGCGACGATTACAGCGAAAGGCGAGTCTGTTATTTACAACTGTCCGGCCCTCAGTGATGTGACGGCCTCGGTAAAAATACTCAGCCATCTGGGCTGCAAAGTGAAATGGGAGGACGATGTGATAACCGTCGATTCCTCGCAAGACCTGCGGTGCGACATTCCACATGAGCTGATGCGGGAGATGCGCTCGTCTGTGATTTTCCTTGGCGCTGTGACAGCAAGGTGCGGCGAGGCGCGGCTCTCACTGCCGGGCGGCTGTGAGCTGGGGCCAAGGCCCATAGATTTACATATTAAGGCGCTGCGCGCCTTGGGGGCGGAGGTTGACTGTGCAGGGGGAGACATCGTGTGCCGGTGCGCCCATTTAAAAGGCGCGAACATCAACCTGACGCTGCCAAGCGTGGGAGCGACGGAAAACGCAATGCTTGCCGGTGCCGGGGCAGAGGGGATAACTGTTATAACTAACGCTGCCCGGGAGCCTGAGATTTTTGACCTGCAGGAGTACCTTAACAAAACAGGAGCAAGGATACAGGGGGCAGGTACGCCGACAATAGTGATAGAGGGCAAGCGCTGCCGCCATGGCGGAGAGCACCGCGTTATCCCCGACAGAATTGCGGCTGCGACGTTTCTCGCCGCCGCAGTATCCACGAGGGGAGATGTGGAGGTAACGGGTATATGCCCGGAGCACATAGCCACAGTTACCGCCGCTCTGCAGGAGACGGGGAGTGTTGTGCGGGCCGGACGGGACAGTGTACGGGTTATCGGCGCCAAAAAACCGAGGGCCATAAGGCCGGTTATAACAAGGCCGTATCCTGGCTTTCCGACAGACGCCCAGCCGCCGGTTATGGCGGCGGTGCTCACGGCTGAGGGAACGACAGCGTTTGTTGAGAATATGTTTGAAAACAGGTTTCGGCACGCGGAAGAGCTCTGCCGAATGGGCGCGGAC
>CAJFTV010000135.1 GCA_904420055.1 Candidatus Alloscillospira gallinarum
ACCTTGTCTCCCACGCCGTTAAGCGTCTTTAAAGCCTTGGAGGCCTCCTCCGGGGTGCCTTTGGCGATTGCCTCCAAATCCATTGCGCCGCTTGCCACGGCCTGAGCCGCACCTATGATATAAGGCGCCCGGTAGCCGCAGCGCAATGGGGAAAGGTCCTCCACAGTGAGAGAGGCAACCCTTTCGGGAGACGGGAAAGAGTAATATGTCTCTCCATCAAAGGAGATTTCGTCGCCAAATGTGCGGCACAGCGTCTCAACAATCTTTTTTATCCGGGGAATGTTGTTGCACTGCGAGATTATAAATGAACACAGCGCCTCCCATTTGTCCTGCTTTAACAGGCGTATGCCCGCGCCGAATTCCGAGGCGGAGCGCATATAGTCGTCTATACATAGGCCTTGGCGTATCTTGGCGTAATTGCGGTCCAGGTCGAAGTACCCGCGCCATATGTCCTCAAAGTCCTGTGCACTTCCGGAGATAATAAATTTTTCTCCCTCTTGGCGTATTTTAGCCGCGCGGCCAAAGGCCACGCCGGTATAGACACCGTTTTCATCGGCGTTCCACCGGAAACACTGTCCGCACTCAAAAATTCGGGGCAGGTCAAAGTCGTCCTCGGGGATAAACTCCACGCACTCACTTTTCTGAGCGTATTTCATTCAGCGTCCCTCCTCAAGGCGGGCGACACACCTGTTGATTGTCATACCCTGATTGAAAAATTTTTCCTCATAATCTGTCATAATACCGGTGGGACCGTCGTGATGCAGGTCCCGCGTTACCTCGTGAAGGCTGAAGCCGTTTTGGGAAAAAGCCCCAAGGGAGTACTCAAAGAGGGGGCCATTGTCGGTTTTAAAATGGATTTCTCCGCCGGGAATTAAAATATCCCGGTATATCTCCAAAAAACCAGGAGCGGTCAGCCGGCGCTTGGCGTGTTTGTTTCCCGGCCACGGGTCGCAGAAATTTATGTATATGCGGGAGACCTCGCCGTTTTCAAATATTTCCCGAAGGTTCATGGCGTCCATGTCAATAAACCGCACGTTGGAAAGCTCCTCGCCGCAGACGCGCTCCATGGCGACCACCATGGCGTCACGCACCTTTTCAACGGCAATAAACAGCGTGCCGGGATTTTCACGGGCTGTGCCGGCGGTAAACCGGCCCTTTCCGCAGCCAAGCTCCAAGCTCAAATTCTCGGCCTCCGGCATAATTGAGCGCCATCTGCCCTTGTATTCCGCCGGGTTTTTAATCTGCACCCCGGCACACCTCTCCATTCTCGGTATGAGGTTTGGCTTTTTTCTCATTCGCATAAAATCACCAAAAGTTTAAGATATGAAATTATACTGCCGGGACCTTTCCCGGCGGCATATATTCGGGAAAATACAGCGGTGACGCCGTACTGTTTTCCAAAAATTGCAGGACGCAATGCGCCATATGCTAAAAAAATACAGCGTGCCGATGGAGCTTTAGGCGCACCTGTTCGTAGCAATTGTCTTTTGATTATTCTACCATAACCTTAAACAGCTTGCAATAATCCCTGCAAAATCGTGTCGAAAAAAGAGATAAATTACAGGGCAGAGAAGGAAAGTGAAAATATAACGCGCTCCGCGTTTCAGGCAGAGCGCGTATGTATTCAGTCGGCTTTTTTAATGGGGTGGCGTATGACGGTTTTCCACTTCTGGGGGTCAACCCTGCGGGCGTCGGACATATAGATTTCGTGGTGCAGGCGCTTTTCCGTTATGTCGGCAGCATACCCGTTTTCCCGGAGATATTCCTCCATTAAGGCGATGGATTTCGGCTCGTCGTCAAACGGGCCGTGATGCATAATCTGCACGCATAGCCCCTCATCAACTGTTAAAAACCCGGCGCGGGAGCAATCAATGTTTTTCTTTTCAGACGCGGTTCTGACTGCCCAGCTAAGGTTCTCTTCTGTCACAAAATCCGGCAGACGGATTACCGATATCCAGTTAAAGAAGTTTTTATCGCTGAAATCAACGGCAGATGAGCCGTCGCGCCACCAGAAGCCCTCAAGCGGGGGCACGACATACTGAAAAAAGCCGTCAATTTTGTAGTCGGTCTTATAGCTCATTTTCAGAGTATATGCCACAGAGTAAAGTATGCCGATTGCCTGCTGGTATTCACCGCCTGGAATATTTGGGTCTCCGCGGCCGCGCACCGCGATGTAGTTTGCCGGCGGCACATCTACTATTTCCGGCTTGTTTTTTGGCATATAAAATTCTTTATACTCTTTTTTAAAGTCAAAAGCCATATTGTCCTCCCCGTTCTGTGCCGTAATTATTTGAATGCTTTATCTGATAAAACCGCTTAAGGTTACCCGCCGTACATTTTGCCGAGAATGAAAAGCTGAAAGCTCAGCGGCAAAACCTTGGACAGTATGTAAAACACCTTGTACTTCAGGCCCAAAATGCGCATATGCGGTAGCCTTTTTTTATCTGCCAGCTTTAATACTGCTTTTGCGGCCCGCTCCGGCGGCATGCCGCGGAGCTCATCTTTTTCCATTACCGCAACTGAGCGGGAAATTTTCCCGCCGTATTCCGTGTCTCCGTTTATGTTTTTTTCCCTGTGTTCTGTAAAGCTGGTATTGATATCCCCCAAAAGCAGGACGCATGTACTTATACCAAACTGACGTGTCTCAAGGCCGATTGCGTGCGCATAGGCGGTTACTGCCGCTTTGCTTGCGGAGTACAGGCTCTGGTATGGTATGGGAAAAACTGCGGCCATAGACGAGATAAAGAT
>CAJFTV010000136.1 GCA_904420055.1 Candidatus Alloscillospira gallinarum
CCTGCATGTCTATTCCGTCTCCCACGGCAGGTCCACAACGGTTATATCGTGTCCCGAATACGGGACAACCTTCTCCACTACATCTTTCGTCTTTATCTTCAATGTAGAGGTATTCCGGCATGGGTGACAGCAAATATAATCGTCCTCATAAACCTCTCTGTCAATAACAAGCCGCACCTTTTTCTCCTTATCGTGAAGCACCCCCAGGACGCTGACCGCCCCAGGCTTTATTGACATCATCTCCAGGTGCTCTTTCCTGCCAAAAGAAAGTCGGGCCACTCCCAGCTCCTTAGACAGTATTTTTGTCTTAAAAGGCTTGTCACCCGGAAGAAGCAGGAGATAAAAATCCGTCTCCTGTCTGTTGGTAAGAAATAAATTCTTGCATATTGTGTGTCCCAGTACTTCCTCTATCCCCCGGCAGTCATCAATAGTATACGCCGGAGAGTGGTCTGCCCTGAAATACTCAACGCCGAGCTTGTCCAAAACGTCATAGCACAGTTCCTCATTATCAGGCCGGCGCTCTGCAGGCCTGCCCTTATACAATGTCCTGTCAATCTCCATATTAGTCCTCCATTTGCCCATCTGTAGTCTTTCGGAAAAATATCATTTATGCTTAAACTGTCCTTAGCAGCATAAAACCGAAACCGCTAAAATTTTCAGTCTACTTAGCTCTGTCCCAGCGCTTAACGCTAAGCATAAACCTTACATTGTTTCTGAAAAATCTTCCCAATCTGTTAGGCTCGGTGATTATTCTGTAAAGCCACTCGGTGTTCGTCTTTAAAAACAGCTTAGGCGCCCGTTTTTTTACGCCGGACAACACGTCAAACGTACCTCCCACACCTACAAACACACCTTTTTCACAATCCCCAAAATATTTATCAATCAAAAGCTCCTGCTTTGGCACTCCAAGAGCCACCAGCACGATATCCGGCCTCTTTACCAAAAGGTCTTTAAACTCTCCCTCTAAATCCGGCGCATATCCGTCCACTGCTCCGAGTATCTTTATGCCGGGGTATTTTTTTGCCACCATGTCGGTAAACTTCTCGCTTACCTCTCGCTTTGCCCCTAAAAATACAGCTCCGCAGCCAAGACGGCTCCCCTCTTCCAGAAGTCTCCGCGATATATCTACCCCCGGGATTTTTTCAACCCCCTCAACACCAAGCCGGCGGCAGGCCTTCACAACGCCTATTCCGTCTGCCACTACGGTATTACCGTCTGTAAAAAGCCGTCTAAGCTCCGGGTATTTTTCCGCCTGCATATAGATTTCCGGGTTTGCCGTTATCACAAAACGCTTTTTACCCTTTTCAAGGCTCTCCGTCAAATCCGACATGAGCCTGTCTATACCGCCCTTATAGAGTCCTTCAAAATAAGCCCTCATTTCTCGTCCTCTCGCAGCATATCAATTATTGCCGCCGCCTTCTCACGCCAGTCATTGGCCTTTGCCTCACGCTCCAAAAGCGCCGCGTACTCCGTGTCACCGGAAAGCCTTAGCGCCCTTTCAAGCTGGCTTAAAAACTCCTCATGCGTTTTTCCTATAAGTACGGAGGAATATTTGCGGCATTCGTTCATATCGGTCGTCACAATAGGCTTTTTGAGCGCCATATACTCAAATATCTTCACCGGACTTGTGGCTCTTGTTATATTGTTTATGAGAAACGGTATCATCAGCACATCAGCGCAGCGCGCGTAGTTTTTCAAGACCTTATAGTCCCGCGGACCCATAAAATAGATATTTTCCTCACCTTTTATATTCTCATCAAAAGACTCGTCATACTTTATTCCAAAGAGCACTACGCTGTATTTACCCGTCGCGGCTATTTCCTTTAACAGCTCATAGTCAAACCATTTTGCCATAGCACCGTAATAGCACACTATGGGACGTTTTTTGGTGAGTATATCAGTAAACTCTTTTTCAAATACATAGTCTTCATCAAAGCTCTCAAAAAAACTGTAATCGACGCCGTTTGAAGAGTAGACAAGATGTTCAGTGCCGCGGTGGCTGACAACGTCCTGCCAAAGCAGGTCCGCCGTTACCACCACGTAAACCCGTGTGTCCGACATGGCAAAATTGTATTTGTCAATAATATTTTGAGGAAGTTCTTTTGTCCCTGCAAGTTCGGGGCTTATATCATCAATATACTCGTATATAAAACCAAATCCCCGGGCCATATAGTTTTTTATGTTCTCAACCGATAGCTTCCAGTCAGTAGAATAGAGCTGTACATACTTCGGCTCACGGCGCTTTTGCAGCTCCCGCATTAGTATCCGGTTCATCAGTATGTTGTTAAAATTTATAAGATATAAATTGTCCCCGTGCTTTTTTACGGTTTTTACCTTATCCGTCATGGTAGTGACCTCATAAAACACAAGACATCTGTTTTTTGCAAGATTGTTTGCAATATGCTGTGGCCGCTGAAACAGCGGCACGTTATATCCAAAGCTGCTGCGCCACAGTATTATCCTGTCGTAATCTCCGGAGAGTATACCATCTATTACCCGCGTATAGTGGCTTTGCCTGAAGAATACTGCAAAGCTTATCCTGTCCAAATAATTTGCCTTTACATATGCGTAAAGCTTTTTGAGAAATCCCCAAAAACCATATTTTTTATAAACATTCCAGAGTTTTGAAAGCTTTGTTTTCACTAAAGCACCACTGCCTTTTTATGTATTTCTTTATACTTTCCCTGTTATGCACCGCGCTATACCCGATGCGCTGACTAAAATATATAAAATAACGCGCCCTGCCGCAGAATATGCGCCGCAGGGCGCTACATCTATCCACACCAATTAGCGGCCTGAAAATTTCTCTATTATCGCATCTGCAATGCGCTGGCTCGCGTGGCCGTCGCCATATGGATTTGAGGCCTGGCTCATACGCCTGTACTCCTCTTCATCAGTTAAAAGGCGCTTTGTCTCCTCATATATCCGCTCTTCGCCGGTTCCCACCAGCTTAAGCGTACCCGCCGCAATACCCTCCGGACGTTCAGTGGTGTCACGAAGCACTAAAACCGGCTTTCCGAGAGAGGGCGCCTCCTCCTGTATTCCGCCGCTGTCACTTAGAATTATATACGACCTGTTCTGGAAGTTATGGAAATCAAATACCTCCAGCGGCTCAATAAGCCGCACTCTGTCACAGCCTTCAAACACCTCTGCGGCAACCTCGCGCACTTTGGGGTTCATGTGTATAGGGTACACCACTTTTACATCTGGAAACTCGTCCACTATACGGCGTATGCCCCGGAATATGTGACGCATTGGGTCTCCCAAATTCTCCCTGCGGTGTGCTGTCAGAAGAATCAGCCTCTCCCCCTCACCTATCCACTCAAGCTCCGGGTGGCTGTAGTTCTCCCGCACGGTTGTGGCCATCGCATCAATGGCCGTGTTGCCTGTAACATATACCTTACTGTCCTCGACATTCTCCCGCAAAAGATTTTGCCTGCTTACCTCCGTCGGAGCAAAAAACATGTCCGTCATGCGGTCAACCATCTGGCGGTTCATCTCCTCAGGATATGGGCTGTACTTATTATATGTGCGCAGCCCCGCCTCAACATGGCCAATTGCCACCTGGTTATAAAACGCCGCAAGCGCTCCGGCAAAAGTTGTAGTAGTATCTCCGTGAACAAGAATAATATCGGGCTTCTCTTTAATAATTACCTCTTCCAGCCCCTTTAAAGCTGACACAGTCACATCAGTTAAGGTCTGCCCCTGCTTCATTATGTTAAGGTCATAGTCAGGCGTTATCTCAAAAGTCTCCAGAACCTGGTCGAGCATCTCCCGGTGCTGCGCCGTAACGCAGACAATGGAGCGCACTTCTGTTCTTCTCTCCAGCTCCTTCACAAGCGGAGCCATTTTAATCGCCTCCGGTCGCGTCCCGAAGATACTCATCACTTTTATCATTTCGCGTTTCTCCTTGTAAAATTATACGCGTCCCTGCACATTTCCGTAAGCCCCAGTTCAGCGTGCCAGTTAAGCTCTTTTTCCGCCTTTGAAGGGTCTGCATAGCAAACCGCAATATCTCCCGGCCTTCTGGGCGCAATCTTATACGGCACTGTCACTCCGTTTGCCTCTTCAAAAGCCCTGACAATATCGAGGACACTGTAACCCGTCCCTGTCCCGAGATTATATATGTGCATACCGCACTTGTCACAAGTCAGCTTCTCCACTGCACAGACATGAGCTTTTGCCAAATCTACTATGTGTATGTAGTCGCGTACTCCCGTACCGTCTTTTGTATCATAATCATTGCCAAAAACATTCAGGTGCGGAAGCTCTCCCGCAGCTACTTTCGCTACATATGGCATAAGATTTGCAGGGATATCCTGTGGGTCCTCACCTATTATTCCGCTGCCATGCGCGCCAACAGGATTAAAGTACCGGAAAATACATATGTTCCACCGGCTGTCCGACTTATACAGGTCCTGCAAAATCCCCTCAACATACAGCTTGCTTGTGCCATATGGGTTTGTAGTTCCACCAACACGGCATTCCTCTGTTATGGGTATTATCTCAGGCTCACCGTATACAGTAGCGCTGCTGCTGAAAATCAAGGACCTTACTCCGTGCGCCTGCATCGCCGACAGCAGTGTCAGTACACTGCTTACATTGTTTATATAGTAATCAACCGGTTTGGACACACTCTCGCCGACGGATTTATAGGCTGCAAAATCTATTACCATGTCAACAGAGTGCTCACTGAATATTCTGTCAAGCACATTTCTGTCAAGCATATC
>CAJFTV010000137.1 GCA_904420055.1 Candidatus Alloscillospira gallinarum
GGACTGACGCTGGAGCTCTGCGGCGACAGCAACGATTACATAGGAAAAGGGCTGTCAGGCGGAAAGATAGTCGTATATCCGCCGGAGGGAATAACGTATAAGGCAGATGAGAATATAATCGTTGGCAACGTGGCGCTTTACGGCGCGACCTCAGGAAAGGCGTTTATCTCAGGCGTCGCGGGCGAGCGCTTCTGCGTGAGAAACTCCGGAGTGACGGCGGTTGTTGAGGGCGTGGGCAATCACGGACTTGAGTACATGACCGGCGGAAAGGTGGTAATTCTCGGCGCGGTGGGAGCCAACCTTGCCGCAGGAATGTCCGGCGGTGTGGCCTATGTCTACGACGAGAAGGGCGACGTATACGAGAAGGTAAACCGGGAGATGGTATCACTTGAAAAGGTGAGCCGCAGCGTTGACGTGGCGGAGCTCAAGGAGCTTATTGAAGAACATGTCCGGGAGACAGGCTCGGAGAAGGGCAGGGAAATCCTTGAAAACTTTGCCCAGTGCCTGCCGAAGTTCAAAAAAATAATGCCCCATGACTACAGCAGAATGCTGGGGCTTATAAACAAGTATGAGATGAAGGGCCTGAGCTATGACCAGGCGGTAAACAGCGCTTTTTATGAGATCAAGGGAGGTGCCATGTAATGGGAAAGCTGTTCGGGTTTATGGAGTACGACAGAAAGACCATGAAGTCGGAGGAGCCATTAGAGCGGATAAAGCACTACTGTGAGTTCCACAGGCCCCTCTCCCGGGAGGAGCAGGCACGTCAGGCAGCCCGGTGCATGGACTGCGGAGTTCCCTTCTGCCAGGCGGGAGCCGATGTGGGTGGAATGATTTCCGGTTGTCCCCTTAATAATCTCATACCGGAGTGGAATGACCTGCTGTATAACGGAAAATATGCCGCCGCATATAAAAGGCTGAGAAAGACAAATGTGTTCCCGGAGTTTACAAGCCGAGTTTGTCCCGCCCTGTGTGAAAAGGCGTGCACCTGCTCATTGAACGGCGAGGCCGTGAGCGTAAAGGAAAACGAGCGGGCCATAGTGGAATACGCCTATGCCTGCGGAGAGGCAGCTCCTCTTAAAAATATCCCCAGAACGGGAAAAAAGGTGGCTGTTGTGGGCTCGGGGCCCTCGGGACTGGCAGTGGCTGACAGGCTCAATTTCCGGGGACACAGCGTAACCGTTTTTGAGAAAAATGACAGGGTCGGCGGCCTGCTCCGCTATGGCATACCCAACATGAAGCTTGAAAAAGACATAATAGACCGCCGTACCGGCATAATGCAGGAGGAGGGAGTGGAGTTTAAAGTAAACAGCCCCATAACCGGGAAAAAGCAGGCGGAAAAGCTTTTAAGTGAGTATGACGCCGTTGTGCTCGCCTGCGGGGCCTCTACTCCCAGAGATATAAAGGCAGAGGGAAGAGATGCCGGCGGCATATACTTTGCAGTTGACTTTCTGACCTCTACCACAAAGGCCCTTCTAAACGGCGGGCTTGCCGAGGAGACGTATATATCGGCAAAGGACAAAAACGTGGTGATAATAGGCGGAGGCGACACGGGAAACGACTGTGTCGGCACGGCAATCCGTCACGGAGCGGCGTCTGTCACACAGCTTGAGATGATGCCGAAGGCGCCGGACACAAGGGGGGAGGATAACCCCTGGCCGGAGTGGCCGCGGGTCTGCAAGACAGATTACGGACAGGAGGAGGCCATAGCCCTGTTTGGCCGCGACCCAAGGGAGTACCAGACGACGGTGAAGCGGTTTATAAAGGGCGAGGACGGAAACCTCACCGGGGTTGAGGTCATAAAGCTTGAGAGTGTGCGGGACGAGAAAACCGGCAGACAGTCCATGCGGGAAATTCCCGGCACGGAGTACACTATAAAGGCGGAGCTTGTGCTTATCGCGGCCGGATTTTTGGGCTGTGACACCCGTGTGGCGGAGGCGTTTGGAGTAGGTCTCGACCAGCGGACAAATGTGTCCACCGCCTCCGGCAGCTATAAGACCTCAAGAGAAGGCGTTTTTGCCGTGGGAGATATGCGCCGCGGGCAGTCCCTTGTTGTTTGGGCTATAAGAGAGGGCCGGGACGCCGCCGCGGAAATTGACGAGTATCTAATGGGATACACAAACCTGTAAAAGAAAGCGAAAAGGTGCGAAACTTTAGTTTCGCACCTTTTCGTGTATAGCGTTTTACCGGTAAATCTCGACTTCCTCGTCGTATTTTCCCTCAGGAACCATTTTTTTGTAGTAAAATACAATATCGTCCTCAGTGGGCAGAGGGGCGGCAGACCCATCGCACGGGAGAGCAAATACAAGGTACCGCACTCCGAAGAGTTTGGTTTCAATTTCTGCCTTTTTCGCACCAGCATTGCTGTAAAATCGGAGCCGGCGGAGTGCCTGATCCCTGTCAGGGGCAAAATCGGGGTGTTCGCACTCTATGAGAATCTGATGGGTTTTTCCCAGAAAATGCTCCCTTAGGTATTTAAGTATCTGGGAACCGCGCCCGCCGCTTCTGAACTGGGGCAGCACGGCAAAATAATCGAGAAGACAGGCTTGTCTCCCAGCGCTTGCGATTAAGAGAGTGTATCCAATCATTTCGCCGCCGTCAAAGTACGCCAGAGGTGCGTATTCGCCGGTACTGAGCAGATATTCGAGCGTTGACAAGGGCTTGATTTCCTCTTTGGGAAAATCCCGGAACATGTGGTTTTGATATATGTCTTTTAGCTCACTGACTGACAAAATTTTAACTTCCATTTTTTTCCTCCTTGAGGGATTTGGTATGTAATAGAAAGATAGGTATGCGGTGTTTGAAAGAAATTCTATCAAAAGTTTTGGCTTTTGGCAACAATTGAAAATTTAAACTAAAATTAAAGAAGTCTTGGTTGATATCACCGTATATTGTGATATAGTAATATGAAACCGGATAAGAGGAAATAGATTTAAATGAGAATAATAACAACAACTGCTAATGCGGATTTAAATGATAAGACAAGGACGGTTTACGTATTGCTTATGCGCTCGTCCACAGTGTTTTCAAGGATAATCGGCGGATTTACAGGTTCTACATATACACATGCATCTATAGGGCTGAGACCGGAGAGCGATGAATTTTTCAGCTTCGCCCGGAGATATACACATTTTCCTTTTCCGGCAGGCTTCATAAGAGAGGAACTGGGAAAGGGAGTCATGGGAAAAAATCCACTTGCTCCCTGCGCGCTGTACAAAGTGACGGTATCCAGAGAGGCATATGACCATCTTCAGGCGAAGCTGACGGAAATGCTGTGCAGAAAAAAGGACTATAAATACAGCTTAATTGGCACATTTACCTGCTATTTTAACCACTCCCTGGAGAGGCCAAATAAGTATTTTTGTTCCCAGTTCGTGGCGTATGCACTGAATTATCTGGGAGTTCTTAACCTGAAAAAGCCGCTGGGGCTTTACCGCCCGGCTGACTTTGCAAATCAGCCTGAGCTTGAGCTGTGTTATATAGGTACACTTGGGGGACTGGCGCGAAAGCTTGCAAAGCGTCCATGTCCTGAGGCGGCAGCCACATAAGATAAATACTGGACGGATAGCTGTTAAGGCCGCTTAAGCACATTTTTCCACGGAAAAATGTGCTTAAGCGGCCTTAAATTTATATTTGAGTTTCTTTTTTTGGGAGGAAAATTGGGCCAGTTATGCGGATATTTATTCAATTTAAATGACGACATACGTCGTTTTTGAAAGTTGTGATTTAGTTTATACGTAGAAGTAAGAAAAATTTTGTAATATATACACAAAATGAATAAA
>CAJFTV010000138.1 GCA_904420055.1 Candidatus Alloscillospira gallinarum
AACTCCCCTGACATTGTTCACAAGCACCGGTTCCTTCAGAAAATTCTCAGCAGTAAATTTTGCCCGCAAGGGGTCCCCGGGCATGAGTACTGTCTCCGCGAAGTCTCCGGGCATGCTGTCTATGTGTGGTGTGGGATAAAGCTTATTCATTTCTCCGACTCCTTTACAAGCTTTACTATTTTACTGGTGCCAAGCCGTTCGGCCCCGGCTGAGACAAGGCTCATTCCGTCCTCAATGGAAGATATTCCTCCGGAGGCCTTAATTTTCATGCTTCCCTTAATGGTATTCCTTAAAAGCCGCACGTCCTCGGGCGTTGCTCCTCCTGAGGAAAAACCGGTCGAGGTCTTAATGTAATCTGCGCCGCCCGCCTCTACCGCACGGCAGACCGACTGCTTTTCATCGTCTGTCAAAAGGCATGTTTCTATAATCACCTTTAAAATCTTGTCACCGCAAAACTTTTTTACCTGTGCGACCTCGTCCTCTATCCGGTCAAACTCCCCGGCCTTTGCCCATGATATATTTATTACCATGTCAATCTCGTCAGCGCCGTTATATATCGCGTCCTCTGCCTCAAAGCACTTTACCGCCGTGGTGCTGTAACCGTTTGGAAAACCGATAACAGTGCAAATTTTCAGCTTGTCCTCCACATACTCCCTGGCCATTTTGACATATGCCGGTGGAATACACACGCTTGCAACTGAATACTTTATTCCGTCGTCACATATTTCACTTATCTCTTTCCATGTAGCGTCCTGACGCAAAAGCGTATGGTCGCACCTTTTTAAAAGTTCACTGTAGTCCATTGCAACTGCTCCCTGAAAAATACTTATTCTAATTGCCGGCACCTGCTCGCTCTAAAGCTCCGCAGTATAAAATACAACCGATTACAGTTATTTTACCACATAGTCATGGTAGTTAAAACAGGATATTGAATTTTGTACAAAAATTAATATTTTTTTCATGTCTTTTACTGGGAAAATGATGTATAATTTAAATGTAAATATAATTGGAGGTAGACACATGAACGCACTATTCCTGCTTAAAAGCAAAGCAACTGTTGCGCTTATCTACGACAACAACACCCTGCGGCAGGGACTTGAAAAAATGCGTGTGCACGGATATGCCGCGATACCTGTAATAAACTCTGAGGGAGACTACATAGGCTGTATAAGCGAGGGGGATTTCCTCTGGCATATGCTTGACAAGAACATAACTGACATAAAAGACCTTGAGGACATAACCGTAATCAACATTCTCCGTCCCGGCTGGAACCCTGCCGTCAGGGTTGACGTCTCCATGGAGGAGCTATTGGAGCGTGCCATGAATCAGAACTTCGTCCCCGTGGTGGACGACAGGAACAAATTTATCGGTATTATAACCAGAAAAGACATAATCTCCTATTTTGCAAAGAGCTTTTTGCAGAGTGATGGGCGCAGCGCTCCCACAGCCGAGCGTGTTTCTGTCCCCGCAGTTTAGAAAAAGCCTACAACAAAAGTCACCCCATTTGACACGCTTGATGCATAAACTAATGGTGCGTTGCAGCCGAAAAACTGCAACGCACCATTTTTCTCCGCCGCGGCCATAGGGCCGTGCTTTTTTTGTTTTATTTCTTTACACTGCCGTCAGAATTAAAAAGGGGCAGTTTTTCAAGATAAATTATGTCATCGCGCTCTGCCGCTTCTCCCTCGGCAAGTATGGCCATACGTCCGGCAACTATTCCGCCGGCCTTCAGTACAAGCTCTTCAACGGCCTTCAGGGACTCTCCCGTGGAAATCACATCGTCGAGGATTAATATTTTCTTTCCCTTCATTTTCTCTGCGTCTGCCCCGTCCATGTACAGGGTCTGAGTTCCGGCAGTGGTAATGCTGTTCACCGTGTGCTCAAACACAGATGTCATGTACGCCTTTTTGTTCTTCCTCACCAGTAAATAGTCGTTTCTGCCGCTCTGGCGGGCCATCTCAAAAATCAGGGGTATGGCCTTTGCCTCCGGAGCTATCATATAGTCAAATTCCGGAGCTTTTTTCAAAAGCTCCGATGCGCAGGCACAGGTCAGTTCAACATCACCAAAAATTACAAATGCGCCGATTGTGAGGTCGTCGCTTATTTTGCACAGGGGGAGCTCTCTTTTAAGCCCGGCAATTGTCATGCTGTAAGTCATGAAATCATCTCCACGTATATTTTTTATATTTAAATTATATTTTCCCCGCCTTTAAATGTCAATTATTTTACAAATGTTTTATCCCCGGAGCATAGCTCCGGGGATAAACTTTTAAGCAACCGAGTCCTCAAACTGGCTGTTATAGAGCGTTGCGTAAAATCCACCCTTTTGAAGCAGCTCCTCGTGGTTGCCGCTCTCAACGATGTCTCCGTCCCTCAGCACGAGTATGAGGTCCGCATTTTTTATTGTGGACAGCCTGTGGGCAATGACAAACGATGTCCTTCCGTGCGTCAGCTTATCCATTGCCTGCTGGACAAGCTGCTCTGTCCTCGTATCTACGGAAGAGGTGGCCTCGTCCAATATGAGAAGCGGTGCGTTTTCCACCATGGCCCTTGCAATGGTGACAAGCTGCTTCTGTCCGGCAGAGAGGCTGACCTTGTCATTCAGCACCGTGTCGTATCCCTTGGGCAGCGTCCTAATGAAATGGTCAAGGCCAACAGCCTTACAGGCCTTTACAACCTCCTCGTCCGACACATTCTCCTTGCTGTAGATTATATTTTCTTTTATTGTACCCTCAAAAATCCACGTGTCCTGGAGCACCATGCAGAAGAGGTCGTGCACATTTTCTCTTGTGAGCTGGTCGGTGGGCACACCGTCAATTTTTATACTGCCCCCGTTCAGCTCGTAAAAGCGCATTAGAAGGTTTACAAGCGTCGTCTTGCCCGCGCCTGTTGGACCGACAATAGCAATCTTCTGCCCGGCCTTTGCTTTCATGGAGAAGTCGTGTATTATCACCTTATCAGGGTCATATCCGAATTTTACATGGTCAAATTCTACATCTCCCTTTATGGTCTTCGGGTCAAGGTACTGGGTCTTGTGAGATTCGTCAGAAACCTCCGGCTCTCCAAGGAAATCAAATACCCTTTTTGAAGCCGCGGCCGCCGACTGCATATTTGTTGCCGCCTGGGCAATCTGCGACAGCGGATTTGTAAACAGGCGCACATAAACCATAAACGCCACAATTACGGAGAAATCAATACTGCCGTTGTGCGCCAAAACCGCGCCAGTTATGCATACCGCCACATATCCAAGGTTACCGATAAATCCCATAATCGGCATCATAAGGCCGGACAGGAACTGTGCTTTCCAAGCGTTTACCTTCAGGGCGCCGTTTATACTGTCAAACTTCTCTCTCGCTTTTTTCTCACCGTTGTATACTTTTACGACATTGTGCCCGGAGTATATCTCCTCAATGTGTCCGTTCAGCTTGCCGAGCTCATTCTGCTGCCGCACAAAGTACTTCTGCGACTTTGACATTATGATAAACATTATGACAAATCCAATAATTGTGGACACCACCGCGGCAATGGCCATGATGTAGTTCGTGATAAACATAAGAAGCAGAGAGCCCACAAACATTGTAATTGCCGTCACCATCGTGCCAATGCTCTGGTTTAATGTCTGGCTTATCATATCAACATCG
Source organism: Candidatus Alloscillospira gallinarum (assembly GCA_904420055.1). GTDB lineage: Bacteria > Bacillota > Clostridia > Oscillospirales > Oscillospiraceae > Alloscillospira > Alloscillospira gallinarum. The sequence continues at coordinate 3,642 of CAJFTV010000138.1, forward strand.
TTTGTCACGCGGCTGAGCACATCGCCGTAGCTGGTCTTGTTGTAATAGCTTAACGGCACCTTGTTTATTTTCACCGAGATATCCCGGCGGAGCTTTTTTGACACACGCTGTGTGAAGGTTATGAGCATAAAGTTCTGCACATATCCGAATATGGCCGACAGTGAGTACAGTATAATGAGAAATATACCTATCTCCATAACCGCGCTCATGTCGATATTCGTCATAAAGCCCTCTTCAATAATTTCCGTGAGCCGCTGGAGCCTTCCCGGTCCTATCAGAGTGCATACCGCGCCCACCGCGGCGCACAAAATGCCGATAACGGCCATATAGGTCCATTTGCTGGAAAACTTTATGAGCTTACTAAAGGAGTCTTTTATGCTCGCTTTTTCACCGGGATTTACCGGCCTGTGCATTCCGAATTTATTAGCCATTTTTAAGTTCCTCCTCTGAAAGCTGAGACAGGGCAATCTGCCTGTATACCTCACAGTTTTCAAGCAGCTCGCTGTGTGTACCGGTGCCAACCTGCTCGCCCTCGTCAAGGACGACTATTGTATCCGCATCTCTTATTGTTCCAATACGCTGCGCAACGATAAGACTTGTAACGCCTGCCGTCTCCTGCTTTAAAGCAGTTCGCAGCTCCCTGTCGGTCTTGTAGTCGAGGGCTGAAAAGCTGTCGTCAAAGATATATATTTCGGGATGCCTGTACACTGCCCTTGCAATGGCAACACGCTGCTTCTGTCCGCCGGAGAGGTTTGCTCCTCCCTGGGCCACCGACGCCTCATACTCGCCGGCCATGTTCTCCACAAACTCCGTTCCCTGGGCAATGCGCACTGCGGCTTTTACCTCTTCCTCCCCGAATTTATCGGTCTTTTCACTCTCGCCATAGGCGACATTTGAATTTATTGTCCCGGAAAACAGCACTGCCCTCTGGGGCACATATCCCAGCTTGTCGTGAAGCGCCTCAAGCTTATATTCCCTTACATCTACACCGTCCACAAGCACCTGGCCCTCTGTCGCGTCATAGAACCTGGGCACAAGGTTTATGAGTGTGGTTTTGCCGGAACCGGTGGAGCCTATGAATGCCACTGTCTGCCCCTTCTTCGCTGTAAAGTTTATATTTTTCAGCACATAGTCCTCGGCATCAGGATACTTAAATGAGACATTTCTAAACTCAACTTCTCCCTCCACTCCCGGCAGACCGTCTGTCTTATTTCCGTCTTTTATTCTGGCCTCGGCATCAAGTATCTCGTTAATTCTCTTGGCAGACACCGAAACTCTTGGCCACATTATGAATATTACGACCAGCATTACAAATGACATTACCAGCTGCATGGCGTAAGACGAGAACACAACCATGTCGGAGAAAATGCCTATTCTCTCGGTTATTGCCTCCATGCCTGTAATCTCAATATCGTTTATGAGCCAGGCGCCAATCCAGTATATCGCAAGTGTAAGGCCGTTTAAAATTATGTTCATGCCCGGCAGCATAGTGGCCATTATCCTGTTTGCAACGAGGTTGTTTTTTGTCAGAGCCTCGTTTGCTCCTTCAAATTTGTCCTCCTGGTAGTCCTCGGCGTTATAGGCCTTTACAACTCGGATACCAGTCAGGTTTTCCCTGGTTACGTTGTTCAGGTTATCTATAAGGGTCTGAATTCTCTTAAAGCGTCCCATAACCAGAGACACTACCACGACGATTATTATGAGCAGCAGCACAATTGCGGCAAATGTTGAGAAGGTCCACTGCCAGCTCTTGGACTGTATTTTAGTTATGGCCCACACCGCCATAATCGGCGCTTTTATAACAAGCTGTATTCCCATTGCAACAAGCATCTGCACCTGTGTCACGTCATTTGTCGAACGGGTTATGAGGCTGGCGGTGGAAAAGCCGTTAATTTCCTCCATGGAAAACGACTGCACCTTGTTAAAAACTCCGCTTCTCAAATCCGTGGCAAAGGCTGCCGCAACCCTCGCCGCGATAAATCCAGTCATTACCGCAAGGACAAGGCTGCCCAGCGCACACAGCAGCATCATAAGTCCGGCGCTCCAAACCTCGCTCATTTCGCTGCCCGGTGTCTGAACAAGACGTGTCACCTCGGACATATAATCCGGAATGGTGAGCTCCAGCCACACCTGGCCTGTCACCAGCACCACGGCGAAGGCCACCTGCAGCCATTCCCTTGGTGAAAATCTCTTAAATAATTTCAGCATAGTCTACTTCTTCTCCCAATCTTCTGATTCAATAATTTCACCTATCCGTCCGAACAGCCTTATCAGTTCCGACGCATCTTTTTCCCCTAATTTCTCAAAAAACCTTTCCATCTGTTTAAGCTTTTCCTGTCTAAGCTCCTGTAACCTCTGCCGGCCTGCCGGCGTAAGCTCTACTATTATCTTCCGCCTGTCACGCCGGTCCATTCTTCTGGTAACATCACCTTTTTCCTCCAGTCGGTTCAAGGTTGCCGCTGTCCGCGCGGTGCTTATCCCGGCCGCAGTACTCAGCATGCCCGGCGTAACCTCCTCGGAATGGTCTGCAATAAAATTCAGAATGTGCTCCTCGCCCTCTCCAAAAGCATTTGCCCTCCTGACCATTTTTGTCTTTGCCAGGCGATGTAAACAGGAAAAGAACTCCAAGGACAACTCTCTGTAATCCATACTCCCCTCCAAATACCTAACATTGTTAGTATCTAACAGCATAAGCTTTCAGCAAGTGACATAATAGTACACCTGCTTTTTCGTGTCAATAGAGATATGTCACTTTTCACATAATGTTCATACTATAACTTCACGCTTTCAGTACGCAAATTGTCTTGACATAAAAGGCGCAAGAAACTAAAATCAATTTATGAATACTTGGCTTCTGCCTCCGGGTTCTGCATATATCCCAAATACAGCCCGGGGAAGTTATATCGAAATACAATAAACTTAGCGGGGAGGAATATATAAATGTACAACATTAAGCATGTTACCGAGGACCTCGTATGGGTCGGAGGCAACGACAGGCGGCTTGCCCTTTTTGAGGGTGTTTATCCCATACCCTACGGCGTATCATACAACTCATATCTGCTTTTGGACGAGTCAACAGTCCTGTTTGACACTGTTGACAAGGCTATTGGGGAACAGTTTCTGGAAAATCTGGCTCAGGCCCTTGGCGGCAGGAAGCTCAACTTTATTGTCCTCCAGCATATGGAGCCCGACCATGCCTCAATGTTCCGTGAAGTGATGTACCGTTACCCTGAGGCAATACCTGTGTGCAATAAAAAAACCGCCGGAATGGTAAAGCAGTTCACGGGGCTAGACATAACTGAAAAGGCCTACATCGTAGACGAGGGCGGTATGCTCAATACAGGCCGTCATTCATTTACGTTCGTAAACGCCCCCATGGTACACTGGCCGGAAGTCATGGTGACGTATGATTTAACGGATAAAATCCTCTTCTCGGCCGACGCTTTCGGCACTTTTGGCGCACAGGACGGCGCGCTTTTTGCCGATGAGGTGGACTTTAACGGAGACTATCTCCACCAGGCGAGAATTTACTACACAAACATCGTTGGGAAATACGGCCCGCAGGTAACGGCCGTACTAAAAAAGGCCGCAGCTCTTGACATTAAAATGATTTGTCCCCTGCACGGCTTTGTGTGGCGGAAAAATATCGGCTCTATTCTGGAGAAATACATTCTCTGGAGTTCCTACACCCCTGAAGAGGCGGGTGTTGTCATAGCATACGGCTCAATATACGGCAACACGGAAAACGCCGCTGAAATTTTAGCGTCCCTGCTCCGTCAGAAGGGCATAACCACGCGCCTTTACGACGTGTCGGTCACCCACCCCTCCGAGATACTTGCCGCCGCGTTCCGGTACAGCCATGTGGTATTTGCCTCCCCCACTTACAACAACGGGATTTTCACTCCTATGGAGACGCTGCTGCACGATATCGCGGCTCACAACCTGCAAAACCGCACATTTGCCTTTATTCAGAACGGCTCATGGGCTCCCGCCTGCGGCAGGCAGATGCGCGCAGTTTTAGAGCAAATTAAAAATACCGTTTTTCTGGACGAGAGCGTGTGCATAAAATCCTCTCTCTGTGAAAACCAGCTTGAGGAGCTTCAGGCTCTTGCAGACGCCATTGCCGCCTCAATGCCTGCTCCCAGTGAGCCTAAGGCACCGGCAGTTGACAGCAAGGTTTTAAATACGCTTTCTTACGGTCTCTACGTCCTCACGGCAAAAGATGGTGAAAGACAGACCGGCTGTATTATAAACACCCCCTGCCAGGTTGCAAGTAGTCCCCTTTTGGTCAGCATATCCGTAAACAAGCAGAACTATACAAAAGACATAATTGAGGAAACCGGCGTGTTTAACCTCTCCGTGCTCTCGGAGGAGGCATCATTTGACACATTTAAGCGATTCGGCTTTCAGAGCGGGCGCAATACGGACAAGTTTGCCGGCTTCTCGGCCTACAAGCTCGCCGACAACGGTGTGGCGTATGTAACCGAAGGTGTCTGCACTTATCTCTCAGGCAAAGTAGTGGCGTCTTACGATATGGGCTCACACATGCTGTTTATAGCCGAGGTCACAGGCGGCGGCACAGTCTCTTCAGCTGCCCCTGCAACCTATGCATATTATCACGCAAACATAAAGCCGAAAAAGACAGAGGAGAAGAAAAAGGGCTTTGTCTGCTCTATATGCGGCTATGTCTATGAGGGGGACACCCTTCCAAACGACTTTGTGTGCCCCATATGCAAGCACGGGCCCGAGGCCTTTGAACCCATAGGCTAAAAAACATAAATAACTATGCCGACGGTATTACAAAAGAATACCGCCGGCATTTTCTTGCCTTATTGACATTTTCAGGAGACAAACACTGTCCGCCGCAGGAGGAAAGACCAATACCTCTGTAGCTTAAGCGCCGCACCTATTAAAAATCATGTCAAAAACTGTCACTGTATTTCGCCTAATTTCTCAATAGCCTCCTCTTTGGTGGCCACAAAAAAGAAGTTGCTGCCTCTGTCCGACTCGTAAATAAAATCCCTCAGCGGTTTGCTTGTATAGTTGGAATAATCACCGTAAATCGCAGCCTTAACATGATAGTTAATAAATTTCTGCAGAATTTCTCCCGCTATTCCAGTGCTTAGTATAAAAAAGCCTTCAGCTATAGTCCTTTTATCAATAGCTATTTTATCTGTACCCATTTCATGTTTAACTCTCATAGCAAGGTTCAGAGCCGACTCTGTATCTGAAATCACCGTTTCGCCGCCTGTAACAACAGCAATATCTGTATTACCATATCTTAAACACTCAATATTCATAGCTTTATCCTCTCAAACTTCATTTCTAATTTGCTGTTCCTGTACACAAAACTATCAGTATGTCAATATATCAACTTCGCAGCTTGAATGTTCTCGGTGCAAACTTGTACACAAGAAGGCACGCCGCACCGCAGTAGACGGCGCAGAAGGCTATACACAAAACGCCGAAAATCAGCGTATCCAGCCGCAGGCGCATCATTGCAAAGCACACGATATACGTCACTGTCAAAACCACCTGGTACATGCCGCTTTTCATCTCCGTACCCGCGTTGTAGGGCTGCAAAAGATAATAAATCGTCAGGTAGTGCACGGAGAAAAACACGCTCATTGCGACAATAGACACAAATATAACGACATAGTTTATGGGATTTTCCGTACCGCCTGAGACGTATAGTATCAGTGCCAGCCCTGCCCCCAGCACTGCCGCCGGCAGGAGATTAATCTTTATAATCTCTCTCAGCCTTATGGCAAAGAGCTTTAGTACCATTTTCGGCTGCTTGTAAAACGAGTATGTAAGCAGGCTGTGGTCGCAGTTCATAAACAGTGCTCTGGTAAATCCCGTCCCTCTGTTTATCGCGTACATAATAAACACAAAGTAAGGCAGAAACGTCATCAAAAGCTCGTTTGCGCCTTGCCTTATCTCCGGCCTTATGTAAAACGCAAGAAGGCACCCCAAGATGAGAAACAGGCACACCGCCGTGAGTCTCAAGGCGGATTTCCACAGTATTTTTCTGTGGCGCTTTACAAAAAGCTCATTTAAAAATTCAAAGCCCTTTTTGTCGCTTTTTATATCAGTATCGGCGGATATGACCTTCTCGCTGGCATTTTTTGCCGCTGAGCCCATCGCGTCCATCTGAGTCAGGAGCTGGCTTAAAAGCTGCTGGTTCACGGCGCGGTATTCGTCAAAGCCTATAATCCTTCTGACAGACAGTATTCCGCCTATAACTCCCGCTGCCATAACCGCCGCGGCGGCATACTCCGGCACAATTATCCCAAGCGCCGGCAGTCCATAGGCCAGAGCGAGGAGCAGGCCAACTGCAAGCCACGCAAATTTTCCCAGACGGTTTTCATTGTAGGCGTCTCCCGTCCTCTTATAACTTCGCAGATTTGAAGCTGCAACGGTTATTTTAATACCTGCCACGAAAAACGGCATCATCACACAGAGCCATACCGGAACCCCGGCGCCCATTCCAAAAAACAGTCCGCAGGCTAAAAATCCTACGAGAACCTTTAAAATCATATACCCGTAATTTATCAGCGTATACTCCCGGGCGTCCATGCGCATGAGTATTATGGCATAATATTTATCCCGGGTGGGGTTAAACAGATGGGTATTCATAAAAGAGCCAATTACCGAAAGGAACAGAAAGCAGTGCACAAAAGCACCGTCTTTCGGCATGTTGCCATACATCGCCGCCGCACCTGACACCATGATGAGAAAATACAGTATTTTTCCCAGAAATGCGGAGCAAACCTCCCACAGCACAGCGACGACATTTGCAAATACTTTCAGGCCCCGGACACCGTACAGCTTCTCGGGGAGCAGCTTTTTCACAAGGGGTATCTGCTTTAAACCGTACAGCACACTGTTCACCCTGTATGTATTTTTAAGGTCAAAGGAAATCTTCAGGGTCTTATTCATCTGTCTCCTCCGTCAGGGCGGCTATTATCTTGTCCTTAAACTCTCCAACGTCCAGGTTTTCCTTGTCCACATTTTCCAAGACACCCCCGTGGAGCAGCACTATCTCATCGCACAGGTCCAGCGCCAAATCCATTATATGGGTTGAAAATATGGTTATCCTCCCCGCCTTTAATGAGCGGAGAAGCTTTTTCATCTCCTCAGACGTAACCACGTCCAGCGAGGTTAGCGGCTCGTCTAAAAGCAGCAGATTTGGCTGAGCAATGATGTTTACAAGCATCTGCATTTTGTTTTTCATACCGTGGGAGTAGTCCTTTAAGAGCTTATCCCTGTCGTCCGCGGCAATGCCCATATATTCAAAATACTCGTCGAGGGGGCGTACATTTTTGATGCTCTTCTCATTTATGTCGAGAAAAAACTTCAAGAACTCCCTGCCTGTTAAAAACTCCGGCACAGTAGGGGTAGACAGCACGTATCCCACGTCTCCCGCCTCCGGCACCCGGCGCACGCCGTTTTCTTCCAGCCAAAACGTGCCCCCGTCCGCCTTTATATCTCTGTTCAGGCAGTTAAACAGCGTAGTCTTGCCGGCGCCGTTGCGCCCTAAAAGGCCGTAAATCTTACCGCTCTCAAAGGTAAAGTCAATATCACGCAGGACTTCCTTGCCGCCAAATTTTTTCTGTAAGTGCTCAATAACAAATTTCATTTTACTCTCCTTAAATTTACATTTTCCTCTGGTAATATGCGATAAACAAGAGCTCTACTGCGGTTTTCAGTATGAATACGCCGATAAGCAGGAGAGTAATCCAGAGTTTCGCCCCCATAATAATCGTGACCCACGCGCCGGCCATAACAAGCCACTGGAGTATATCTCCAGAAACCGCCTTTGCCCGGCGGCGTATTGCGACATTCCTCTCGTCATTTATCTCCACCTCATTTATCCGCATAATTTCAGGGTCCTTTTCCTCCCAGCGGCTAAATGCAAACTTTGCCACACCAAATCCAAAGAGCCCAAATCCCGCGCCCATTATTATACCGCTCCAAAGCGCCGTCAGTACATCTCTTAAAAACAGCACTGCCGTAATTCCTGCCGCGGCGCCTAAAATCGACAGAGCCAGAAATACCTTTGTCTTTGTCCTCACAGCTTTTCCTCCTCATAGATAAAAATATCCTCAATGGACATGCCGAAATATCTGGCAATCTTAAATGCCAGCACAATGGACGGATTATATCTTCCGTTTTCCAGCGAACCGATTGTCTGACGGGACACTCCCAGTGCCGCCGCCAGCTCCTCCTGCCGTATCCCGCGCTCTTTCCTTATCTCTTCAAGTCTGTTTTTCACGCTGACCACCTCCCAAAAGGGAAAGTAAACTTTCCATATTCTATTATACATACGGCGCCATATATGTCAAGTATACTTTCCATTTTTGTCAGCGTTCCATGCAACCAAAAATAACATTTTTCGTTGTTCCCTGTTGGTTGAAACTGTATACTTGCAGTAGTATCATACGATTGCGGGGTGAAAAACATGAAAAAGCATACTAATCACATTTCACGCAACCTCACAACTCTCAGAAATTTAAATCACTATTCACTGGAGTATGTTGCCGAGAAAATCGGCGTGTCACGTCAGGCCGT
>CAJFTV010000139.1 GCA_904420055.1 Candidatus Alloscillospira gallinarum
CATGGCCATGCATAAAAAGGTACTGGAAATGCTCGCCTGAGTATAAGAGCGTTATTTTCCCTGTTTTTACTCACAAAATAGTTAAAAAGCCTGTGCGTACATTCGCACAGGCTTTTTTATTCTTATACCATTCCGCAGGCTTTTTTCCGTGAATACGCATATAGCTCCTCGCAGAACTCCGGCGTGCAGCAGTCCATTGTGTAGTGGAAAAAGCAGGGCTTTCCCGGCTGCATAAATCTGTCTATAAAGTCGCGGGCAGCCTGCCGCATTTCATCAGGCGTTTTCCCGGTTTTATCTATTTTCGGGTCAACACCGACAATAATTTTGTCGCCGTACAGGTCGTAGACCTTGTGTGTGTCCACAATGTCCTGAGGGAACCATGCGTCCCAGCCGGCCTCAATCATATTCGGCACCTGCTTTATGTTCTGTCCGCAGGAGTGAAATTCACAGTTTTTCCCACGGGAATGGACATAATCCGTCACCCGGCGCATATAGGGGACAATCATTTCTCTGCACAGCTCCGGAGAGAAAAATGTCTCCTTTTGAGAACCCCAGTCATCGTGTATTGAAAAGCCGTCCAGGTCCGGATATGTATCTATATAGTGCCCCAATATGTTTATGTACAGGTCAGACAGGCGGTCAAAAAACTTGTGCACCGCCTCTTTCTGGTCCTCGTCGTACAGGGCCATAAGGGCATTTTCAAAATCAAGCATTGATATTAGGCGCTCAAACCAGCCGTTTAAAAATCCGATTACGTTGTAATTCTCCTTTTTAAAGAACACACCGTTGTTGGCCTTCCCGCTCTTCTCCCAGTCCCAGTTGTCCGGGTCCGGCCACTCCAGCTTTTCAAGGAGGTCCCAGGCGTCCTCTGCAAATGGCTTACCCGGGCGCACCATGGCGCCGCCCACTGACGGGACGTATTCCCACTCAATGCCAAACATGTCCGGCACGCATCTGTCTGTCACGGGCTTAAATTCCTGCGCCTCAAACGCAAACGCCCGGGCAATGTTGTCAGGGTTTACCCCCGGCGTCATCATCTGCATGTCAATACCGAAAACCTGCCAGTACGGCTCTCTCCTGTAAGCCGCGTTTACCGCCTCTTTCACTGTACAGGGATAGTTAAATATCGGCGTGGCCGGCATTCCAAACTTGGCAGGGTTTTCACCCACCACTTTCAGTTCTGTCTCATTAAACTCTGGTACGCTCATTTCACAGTTTCCTTTCTTTTATAAACTCACCAAATCAATTCGCTTCAGCTTTTCATTTGTAAATCCCGCTCTGAAATATATTATGCAGGCCACCGCCGACGCCAGTGACGCCAGCGGCGTACCGATACCCACGTGGAAAATCGTCGCGTCCGCTATCAGCACCTTAAAGAGGTACGACGCCGGTATTCTCACCAGGAAAGCCGATAATCCCTCCTGCAGCATTGCAAAAAGCGTCTTTCCGCAGCCGTTGAAAAAGCCGTTAAAGCAGAATACGAAGCACACAAAAAGGCAGTCCCACGAGTATGGGTAGAGATACCTCACGCTTTCAGTCACCACATTTGCGTCCCTGTTCAAAATCCGCACAATGCTCTCCGGCCAGAAAGTAACCGCAATCACAAAGGGAACTGCAAATAAAAGGCACAGCAAAATGCCGTATTTCAGCGTCCTTACCGCCCGCTCCGGCTTCTGTGCTCCTATATTCTGTGCCGTTATGGCGGATATTGACGAACTTATGGACATGGGTATCATCATGCATATGCCCGTTATAGTGCCAACTACACTTGTGGCCGCCGACACGTACACGCCCATGGTATTTATAATCGTGCCGACAATCATAAATGAGAAGTTATTCAGAGTGCTCTGGAGCGAAATAGGTATTCCCAGCTTTAGGATACCGAGAACCGTGCTCTTCTGCGGCCTCATATCTCTCACCGAGAACTTAAACGGGAGGCCCTTCCTCCATATATAGAAAACTGACAGGAGAAAGCTCACCCCCTGAGCTGTTACTGTAGCCGCCGCGGCCCCCTTTGCCTTGAGGCCCATAACCCCAACAAATAAGTAGTCCAGCACCACGTTTATAACGCTGGCTATGAGTATGAAGAAAAACGGCGCCCGGGAATCCCCGAGGCTTCGCAGAATCGCCCCAACTACGTTGTAGCCCATGATAAAAAAGGCTCCGCAGGTACATACAAAAAGATAATTCCACGCCTCACCTGTGGCCTCTGCGGGAACGCGCATAAGGGAAATTATCCCCCTGCCGCCTAAAAGCAGCACCGCCGCCGTTATCACTGCCGCTATAAGGGAAATTGTAATTATATTCCCCGTAGCAAGGGCGGCCTCTCTGTCATTTTTAGCGCCGACACACTGCCCAAGCAGAATTGTGCCGCCGGAGGATATTCCAAGAAACAGGCCGGTTACGACCGCGTTTATCATCACCCCCTGGTACACTCCCGAGACCGACGCCGCAGACGCGTATTTACCTATGAAATATACGTCAACCGCCGAGTAGGCCATCTGTAAAAGTCCCGACAGCAAAAACGGCAGGGCAAATCTTACAAGTGTTTTCATTACGCTCCCCTCTGACAGGGAGGTGTAATTCTTTTTTGACATACATACATTCCCCTTCGTCTTTGCAGGCAGTGCCGCCCAAAAGGGGCGGCCCCTATCTGCAAAAGGTAATTAACAGGAGGAGATTGGAAACAAAATCAGCGTCTGCCCCAGGACTTTATATGACAGGCAAATTTTTTCCTCATCTCGTCATATGCGTCCTGTCCGGCATTTTGGGGGTCGTATTTTTTCAGCGCCGTAAAATCCTGCAGCAGGCCATACCAGCGAGTGATACCGCCCACGTCATACATGGCGGCCCTTTCTGTGACAACAAAGCTCCGCGGAGCGTACTTTGGGATTTTTACAAGGCAGTCCTTTTCTGCCGTAAACTCCGTGTCGTACACTTTAAACTTAACCTTTCCCTCAGTCACATAAAAAAGGTCCTGAACTGTCGGGTATTCGTCCCACCGGGCATAAAACCCCGGTTCCATCTCAATGCGCCAAATCTCCTTTTTACCGCCGTTCTCCCAGCGTGCGGTAATCATCTTCATAACCGCGCCGTCAAGCTCAAATCTTGCCATGGGCTTTTCGGGGTCTTTTACATTCGGCACCTCTTCGTTTGGCACCTCTTCACAGTCGGCGTAACCGCGCATGTGCAGGTCAATGTTGCTGCAAAGCAGGCTGAAAAACTTGCTGTCCTTCTTGGCGTCCGGGTAGTGCGCCTCCAGTGCTGAGGTAGCATATGAGTCGTCGGCACAGTTCCAGTCGTGGAAAGTCCCCCTGAACTGTACGTCTCCGTTAAACACAAATCCGTGGGCCTCATATGGCTGCATATGAATTATTTTCCCCGCCTCCACAAGCGTCTTTTTTCCGTTTATGTAGAAATACATGGACTCCGACTCCACAAAAAACGTCTCGTATCCGCTGTGGTGCTCGTGGAGCATAACCGGCCGTCCGGTGTCCTCGCTCTTTCTCATGAGGGAATCGGTAAAGCAGTATCTCCTGTCCATTCCCTCCGGCATTACTATCGTCCTCTGTTCCTCGGATATGGAGCCGTCAGAGTTATAGCCGTTTGTGGGAAACAGCCAGTTTCTGCTGTCAGTTATTCTTATGAGGTACTTCTCTTCCACTTTGCATATCCTCCTTTCAGGTTTCGCCGTCCCCCTGCGGTATTATGTAGGACAGCATAATCATCACATTGCACGCGCTCCAGCCGGACCAGGGCCAGCCATCCGACGGCACCGGCACATTCTGAAATTCGTCAAGGTCAGGCACCTTTTCCCCTGTAAGGGGATAGTAGTCAAAGGGGGCAAACCCCAGTATAATTCCCTTTTCCGCTATATGGTCGCAGAAGCGCCGGGCAATCATCGCGGCCTCTTTTTTCTTTCCCGCCATGGAAAGCCCCAATGTGAGTATCATATTAACAGGCGCCACCACCCGTCCGAGAATAAATCTGTTACCATAGCCGCTTAACGGGCTTTTCATCGACTCCCCGCAGAGACCTATGGGACTTAAAAACGTTGTCTCATCGGTGAGCTTTTCCGCCACTGTATCTATAATTTTCTGTGGCAGACGCCTGCCCAGCATAATTGGCAGATAGCAGACGGCGCTCATGCTCTCCACCGGCACTCCGTTTACACGGGTTATAAACTTTTCCCCGTCCCAGAACTCGGCTATTAGGATATCCAGAAGCCTTTTGCTCCGGGCCAGCCACTCCTCAGCCTCTGCAAATTTGTGGCAGCCCTCTGCCAGCTTTGACAGAGCTTCCATACATAAAATCACATACGATATTACGTCCGGGTTCGCCGCCGGAAAACCGTCATTGAAAATTGATGCGTCGTCCCAGCCCGACTCGTGAGAGGAGAGTATTGCCGTAACATCGTCTCCCCTGCCGGCATTTCTGTATGTGAGCCAGAACTCCACCCACTTTTTCATTTTCGGGTACATTCTCGCGCACTCGCCGTATGTGAGCATATCATCTCCAAACTGGCTGTACAGGAAGGCAAATCCAAGCCCCTGAAACGGCGGCTGCGGGCTGCCGCCCACGGCACCGCCAAAGTAGTCCACACAGAACGACAGTGCCCCGGTCTCCGGGTCCTGATGCTCAAACATGGTGCAGAAAAGCCGCCACGCCTCTTTTGGATTATTCAGCGTGGCCATGGCGTTGTACGTCTGCTGCCAGGAAACCGCGCAAATCATCCACTGCAGGTGCATTAAAATCATCGGCTCCTTAAAGCCGCCGGTCTTCTTTGTCCTGTGGGTCCACAGAAGCCACATTGCATACTCCGCCGTCTCCCTGTACTCCTCCGGAACGGGCCTGTAGTTCTTCTTAAACTTTAAAAAGCTCTGCCGGTTATTCTCCACCACCTCGTCAAACGGGATAAACGTTTCGGGCAGCTTTTTAAACTCAGTCATGTCCTCAAAAAGCGCCGCCTCATACAAGCCGTTCTCCCCGCAAAATACAAATGTAACCTCATCGTACGCGCCGGTCCCTGCATTCCACGGAGCCGCCACGCTTACATCTCCTGTGAGCTTTCTAAGTCTCAGCACGCCGAACTTGCCGAAAGCCCCCTCCCAATCTCCGTTTTGAAGCTGGTATATCCCGCGGCATGCCCTTGTCCCCTCGTCCGATATGGCCGGACGGAGCATAAGCCGCAGCTGCGCGCCCTCGCCCCTTATGCGCAGGTGGTCCTCATCTGTCAGGGCAATTTCAGCGTACCCCTCAGGGCAGTCAAGGCGAATGCTGCCCTCGTCTGCAAAATATGTGTACTCCCGCTCTTCTCCGTCAGAGAACAGGCGCAGGTCAAACTGAAATCCGCTGCGGCTTATCATCTCTCCGGACTTAAAGCAGCTCAGCCGCAGAATGTGCTCATAAAAGTCCTCATATATGTAAAAACCGGATCCCTCCCGTCCGTAAGGAGGTCTTTGAAGATTAAATTTTTCATGTGTTCCGAACATATAAACAAGCCCCCTTACTTAAACGCCCTGTGGGCCGCATACAGTACGGCCGCGCTGGCCACCGGAGAATACAGGCTTCCGCAGCGCCTTGCAGGCTTCCCTGCCGCCGGGTACTCACTGTAAAGTCCATACCTTGAGATACACTCTCTCATGTCGCCGGCAAGCCTCTTTCCCAGGTCTTTTCTGCCGGCGTCACACAGCCCCGCGGTTAAAAGGGCGGTTAGAACCGTATCCGTTTTGTCTCCGCTCTCCTCAGTGAGAAGTCCGCGCCCCGGCACAAAAAACTTATCCATAATGAGCTCTGCGGTCTTTTCCGCCTGAGCGGAGGGAAGTCTTTTTCCCAAGAGCACGGGAGTGCAGCACAATATGCTTTCGCTGGCATAAGCAGTACCGCTCTTATCCCTGCATACAAAGCGCCCGTCAAGCCACAGCTTATCTGTCAGATACTCAAGCCGTCTTGCCGCCGTATTCCGCCAGCGCTCCGCCGCCTTCTCCATGTTAAGGCGCGCTCCGCACTCCGCCAGGGCAAAGGCAGTAAGCGCCATTTTCGTCATAAGGTCGGGTGTCACCGCCGGCATTTTGTCTGTCAGCACGCTGCTTTTTACATCTCCGCACTCAAACGGATAGGCGTAGAAAAAGCTTACTCCCCCGTCATACGACCTGTTTTTTGTCCACCAGCTGTCTACGGTGCAGAGCATGTCGTATATATCTGCAAGCTCTGTATCCGACAGTCCGCCGTCTTCAAGGAGCTGAAGCACCCCATACCCGTAGTACATCGAAACCGTCTGATACAGCTTTTTCGTCTTTGTCACATACTCGGGTATCAGCCCAAGTCCGGTTGCATACTGTGCAAAGTTTGTAATAAGGCCCGCAGCCGTATCCGCGTCACGAAACGCGAGAGACAGCACCGGCTGCTCTGCCGCTATTGGATATACCGCCGTGATTACGTTCGACGGATACATTACGCCGCCCTCTTTAAAGCTTTTTTCCTGCGTCCACAGGCTGTATATAAGCGTCTCCAGTCCCTCCGGCACACGTACAATGCTCTCCGCAAACCGGGAAAAATCCCCGGACATCGCGGCAACGCACTCCGAAAATGTTTTTCCTGTCCCCGGCGCCTCATCTGCCGGGATACTTCTGTCGCAGACAGCTATATCAAGAACTCCGTTTCCCGGAATAAGGTCAATAACCGGGTCTGTGTACCGGTATGTCAAGAGGTTATAGTGAGAGTCAACCGCAATCTCTCCTTTTACCGGCACAATAAAATACACGGCGCCGTCCATTTCTATCTGGGCGCCCCTGCCGCGTTTCATGGCCACATCGCCAAAGCCCATCTTGGCAGTGATGCGTATGGCAAGCCCCTGTGACCATATTCTCAGCGTCCCCTCAGGTGAAAATGTAATATAAATGCGTCCGCCGCCGCCTTCAATCTGTATATTTGACGTTGTTGCGGTGTATGTATAGGCGATTTTCTCTCCGTTTTTCATGGGCGTTATAAGCAGATAATTTTTATCTCTCAAAAACTGCGCGCCGCCCATCAGCACTCCCTCTGTGCTCTGGGAAAGATAAAGGCCGTTTTCCGCGTCCAGCCCTTCGCCGTTTTCCTCACAGAAAACCATACACCCCGCCCCTCTTCTGCCAAACGGAACAGCGGTGATGTCCAA
>CAJFTV010000140.1 GCA_904420055.1 Candidatus Alloscillospira gallinarum
GTGCTCTTTGTGCGGGGGCGGATATATTAAAATAGCCGCTTCAGGCTGAACAGATATAATAAGCACGAATAAAACCAGCTGAAAGCTACTGCTTTCAGCTGGTTTTATGTTCATATACAAACCTGTTTTCAATCATTTTGATTTCCTCCATGGACACGCAGTTTGCCGGCGTTCCGGAGGACACCATATTCCGGCAGGAGTCAAGGCTCTGCCACTCAACCTCCTGAATTTCAGCCCTCTGGAAGTTTATATTTTCCGCCTCAATGTCACGGAAAATAGCGTATACGCGGCTTATCTGACGGTCATGGAAGGGGGCGCCGTGAAATACCCTGTCATCTACTATTTTCCGTGTTCCAAGGTATATCAGCTCCTCAGGACGGGCGCAGAGTCCCAGCTCCTCCTTAAGTTCCCGGATAGCGGAGGGCACAAAGTCATGTCCGGCGGGTATATGTCCGGCGCTGGATATGTCAAAACAGCCGGGAAAGGAGTCCTTGTCATCACTGCGTTTTTGCAGCAGAAGCTGGAGCGTATCTCCACGGCGGCGCAGAACCCACAGGTGTGACGTGCGGTGAAAGAGACCGCGGCGGTGTACAATTTCGCGCTCAGCCGTTTTGCCTGTGGGATTGCCGTATTCGTCAACTATGTCGAGAATTTCCATATTTTCACCTTCAGATGACATTATATCCCATTATGTCAAAAAACCAAGCAGAAAAGTGTTGTTTTTTCAGAAAACAGTCTTATAATTGACTGGGACATGTAACTGACGGGGCCAAACCCGATACCAGGGGGACAAATTCTTGAAAAAGAGCGATATTGCGGGAAAGATAAAATCCTGCGGAGAAGATGTAAAAAAATACGGGCTGTCGTTTGTGAAATGGGTTGCTCTTGCCGTAGTGCTGGGCGCCGTGTGCGGCGCGGTGGGAGTCGGCCTGTACTACCTCGTTGCCTGGGCAACGGAATTTCGCGGAAGCAATCCATGGATTATATACCTTCTGCCGGTTTCCGGACTTGCAATAATCGTGCTTTACAGGCTGCTGAAAATGCCGAAGGACAGGGGGACGAACCTTGTAATCTCATCTATACAGACAGATGAAAAAGTGCCGTTCCGCATGTCGGCACTGATTTTTGTGGGGACTGCCATAACCCATCTGTTCGGCGGCTCGGCCGGGCGTGAGGGGGCGGCGCTGCAAATTGGCGGGGGAATAGGCTGCGGCTTTGCAAAGCTGATTCGCGCCGATGAGACTACGAGAAAGGTCATGACCCTCTGCGCCATGAGTGCGGTGTTTTCCGCTGTATTCGGCACTCCAATTACTGCTGCAGTGTTCTGTATTGAAGTTATAAACGTGGGTGTGTTTTACGGGGCAGACCTTCTGCCGTGCATTGTGTCATCGCTTACGGCGTACCTTTTGGCCGGTGCGCTGGGGGTGAAGCCTGAGAGATATGTAATCGAGTATATTCCCGGGCTGTCTGCCGGAAACCTTGGGCTGACGGCGGTACTTGCCGCTGTGTGCGCTGTAATGAGCATAGTTTTCTGCGTCGTGATGCATAAGACGGCCCATTGTATGCAGAAGTGGATAAAAAACCCCTACCTGCGGGTTATTGCAGGCGGGGTTATAATTGTTGCGCTGACTTTAATCTGCGGACGGGACTACAACGGAGCCGGCGGAAATATAATTGCAAAGGCGATGGGCGGACAGGCGGTTCCGTATGCCTTTGCCCTGAAGCTTGTATTTACCGCGGTTACGCTTGGAGCCGGGTTTAAGGGGGGAGAGATTGTCCCGTCGTTTTTCGTTGGCGCTACGCTGGGGTGTGTTTTGGGGCCGGTGCTGGGACTGCCCGCCTCTTTCTCGGCGGCAATGTGCCTTGTGGGCGTTTTCTGCGGAGTTGTAAACTGTCCGATTGCAAGCGTGGTTTTGGGTGTGGAGCTCTTCGGCTACGGGGCTCTGCCCTACTTTGGACTGGTGTGCGCGATTTCATTTTTCCTCAGCGGGGAGTTCAGCCTGTATTCCAGCCAGAAACTCAGCTATGCAAAGTTTGAGCCCCGCTTTATAAACCGCAATGCACACTGAGCGAAAAAACGTCTGACAGGGAAAAACTGTAAAAAATTTAGCGTATTAGTGTTTTTGCATTATTTAAACATGGAAATTTCATGAAAAATGGTTACGGCCATGTATTGAACGGAAACAATAATAAAGTTATAATAGTTTTAAATACAGCGAATTAATTAGTAAAATTATTTAACCGGAGAAATATAAACAGGAGGAAAAATTATGGTAGAGCAGAGCATGGAGTATATAAAGAGCTATGACCCGGAAATTGCCAGGGTTTTGGAGCTGGAGCTCAACAGGCAGAAAAACAATCTTGAGCTGATAGCCTCTGAAAACCTTGTTAGCGAGGAGGTCATGGCTGTAATGGGCTCTGTCCTCACAAACAAATATGCCGAGGGCTATCCCGGCAGGAGATACTACGGCGGCTGTGAGTATGTGGACATGGCAGAGACAATCTGCATTGACAGGGCAAAGATGATTTTTGACGCCCATTTTGCAAATGTCCAGGCACACAGCGGCTCACAGGCAAACCATGCGGTTTATCTTGCGCTCTGCAAGCCGGGGGACACAGTTATGGGTATGTCCCTTGACCATGGCGGCCATCTCACCCATGGCAGCCGGGCAAATTTTTCCGGTAAGACATACAATATGATTTCATATGAATGCAGCTCTGAAACCGGCCTTATTGATTACGACCAGGTGAGAGACCTGGCCATGAAAAACCGGCCGAAAATGATAATTGCCGGCGCATCGGCATATCCGAGAGTTATCGATTTCAAGACATTCGGAGAGATTGCCAAGGAGTGCGGCGCATATCTCATGGTGGACATCGCCCATATTGCGGGCCTCGTGGCCGCGGGTGTGCACCCAAGCCCCCTGCCGTATGCAGATGTCGTCACCACAACAACGCACAAAACCATGAGAGGACCGCGTGGCGGAATTATCCTCTGCAACAGCCCGGAAATCGCCAAAAAAATCGACAGCGCGATTTTCCCGGGAACTCAGGGCGGACCGCTCATGCATATAATCGCCGCAAAGGCAGTGGCACTTGGAGAGGCTTTGCGGCCGGAATTTAAGGAATATCAGAAGCAGATAGTCAAAAACGCAAAGGCCATGGCGGACGCCCTCCTTGAGGGCGGCATGAAGCTTGTTTCGGGGGGAACCGACAACCACCTCATGCTTCTTGACCTGCGGGAGAGCGAGCTCAGCGGACGCGAGCTGGAGGAACGGCTTGATTCTGTGCGCATTACCGCAAACAAGAACAAGGTGCCCGGAGACCAGAGAAGCGCAGGCGAGACCTCGGGAGTGCGCTTTGGCTCACCGGCAGTGACCACCCGCGGCTTTAAGGAGCCGGAGATGAGGGAAGTGGGGCAGCTCATATGTGACGCCGTGAATGACTTCCAGGGCAAGCGCCGTGAGATTGTGGAGCGTGTTGACGCACTGTGCAAGAGATTTCCCATCTATGAGAGCTGAGCCGCATAAAGCTTTGGCGGCCCGGATTTAACTGATGATTTACGGCCGGCTTAATTTTAGCCGGTCGTTTTGCCTAACGGCGATATGTGAAAAAGGACATTTTGTCCGGCGACATGCCGGATATTTAAGAGAGGCTTTTTATGGAAAATGTAACCTCATTTCTCCAGTGGGAGGATAAAATAAGCATTGAACTTCAAAGGCTGTATGAGCTGTATGGATATGACAGGTACAGAATGGAGAAGTTTGAGCCCTATGACATGTACATGGAGAATAAGCGTTTTATAAACGCCTCGTCGGTGATAACCTTTTACGATGCCGACGGGAAATTGATGGCGTTAAAGCCGGACGTTACGCTGAGCGTCGTGAAGAACACAAACCCGGACGAAAAGATGAAAAAGGTGTATTACCTTGAAAATGTGTTCAGAATGGACGGCAGGACCCGGGAGTACAGGGAGCTGAAGCAGATAGGGCTGGAGTTTATAGGCGGAGACGGGTTTTACCCGGAGGCGGAAGCGGTGACAATGGCGGCAAAGAGCATGGCAGCCATAAGCGGGGACTTTGTGCTGTGTATCAGCAATTGTGACATTGTGCCCCATATTCTGGAGCAGTATGATGTCCCGGCGGAGGTGAGGGAAGATATTCTGACCTCGGTGCGCCATAAGAATCTCCACCGTCTGGCGGAGCTTCTGGGGGAAAACACGCAGTGCTGTGACCTGATTAAAAAGGCCGCGGTGCTTCCGGAGGACCCTGAAAGAGCACTTGAGACCCTCGGCGAGATTTGCTCCGACCGCGCGGGGCAGGAGTGTGTATCGGAACTCAGGCAAGTGTGGGACGTGCTTAAATCTGAGGGATTTGGGGATAAGACTGTAATTGACCTCTCCATTATAAACGAGACGGGTTACTATAACGGAATAGCGTTTCACGGGTACATAAGCGGCCAGCCGGGGGCAGTGCTCTCCGGCGGGCGGTACGACAGCCTCATGGCCAAGATGGGAAAGAGCCAGCGGGCTCTGGGATTTGCGATATATATCGGCTCTCTTTACGGACACATGCAGGGGGAGCGGGAGTACGACTGCGATGTGCTTCTTGTATATGGAGAGGCCGGGCCTGAGGCGGTGCTGCGCCGGGTAGGCGAGCTCACGGCGGAGGGAAGGACGGTGCTCGCTGTGGAGCGGGACTGCGGAGAGTACAGGGCAAAGGAGAAGATAAGCCTTTAAAATATTCCGTATATTGACCGCTGTGCTGAAAACGGCAGAATGGAGATTGCTAATATGATAAATATTGCCCTCCCTAAAGGGAGACTTGGGGACAGTGTATATAAAAGTCTTGAGGCCATAGGATATGAGTGCCCCGAGATGAACGAGGACAACAGAAAGCTGATATTTGAAAACGAGGAAAAGGGCGTAAAATACATACTTGTAAAGCCCTCAGACGTGGCGGTGTATGTGGAGCACGGGGCGGCAGATATTGGCATTGTGGGATATGACGTGATTAAGGAGAACGAGCCCGACGTGTTTGAGCTTTTGGACTTGGACATTGGAAAGTGCTCCATGGCGGTTGCGGCGCCGAAGGGGTTCGAGGACACAGGCCGTGGTCCCCTGCGCGTGGCTACCAAATATCCGCATATTGCAAAGGAATACTACATGTCCATAAACCGGCAGATTGAGATTATAACACTGCACGGCAGCATTGAGCTGGCGCCCATAGTGGGGCTGTCGGACGTGATTGTAGACATAGTTGAGACAGGGGCAACCCTCAGGGAAAACGGGCTTGAGGTGTGCAGCTATATTGTAAAGTCCAGTGCCCGGGTTATTGCGAACAAAAGCAGCTATCACTTTAAGCGGGACAGCATTGAGAAGATTTTATCCGGATTGGGAGAAAAAGCGTTATGATTAAGATAATAGACGGCAGAAAAGCCGACAGAGCTGAAATTTTTGCCCGCCGCGACGAAAATGCCTCTGAAGAGGTGGAGCGCGCGGTAAGGGATATACTGGAAAATGTGCGTACCCGTGGAGACGAGGCGGTAATCGAGTATACACGCCGCTTTGACAGCGCCAGCATCAGTGCTCTTCAGGTTACGGAAGCTGAGATTGAGGCCGCATACTCGCGTGCTGACAGGTTCTTTGTAGACAGCCTGAATGTGGCTGCGGAGAATATCCGTGAATTTCACCGCATGCAGGTTAGAGACGGATTTGAGATGAAAAAGGAGGGGGGCATTGTATTGGGCCAGCGGGTAATGCCCCTGGAGACTGTTGGCATTTACGTACCCGGTGGCACGGCAAGCTATCCCTCTACGGTGCTGATGAACGCAATACCCGCGTTTATTGCGGGAGTTAAAAACATCGTCATGGTGACGCCCCCGGACAGGGACGGCAATATACCGGACGATATCCTGGCGGCGGCAAAGGTGGCCGGAGTGACCCATATATACAAGATGGGCGGCGCCCAGGCGGTGGCGGCACTGGCATATGGAACCCAGTCCGTGCCGAAGGCCGACAAGATTGTGGGGCCGGGCAACATATTTGTGGCGACGGCAAAGCGCATGGTTTTCGGACTTGTAGATATTGACATGATTGCCGGACCGAGCGAAATTCTCGTGGTTGCGGACAGAGAGGCTGAGCCTCGCCTGCTTGCCGCCGATATGCTGAGTCAGGCGGAGCATGACAAGCTGGCCTCTGCGGTGCTTGTCTGCGACAGTATGGAGCTTGCGGAAAAGACAGCCGCGGAGATTGAAAAGCAGGTGACAGAGCTGCCCCGGCGTGAGATTGCCGAGACCTCGATAAAAAACAACGGCAAGATAATAGTTGCGGAAAACCTTGACGAGGGAATTGAAATTGCAAACGAGATTGCTCCGGAGCATCTGGAGCTCTGTGTAAAGGATCCCTTTGAGCTTTTAAAAAAGGTAAAAAATGCGGGCAGCGTATTTTTGGGATACAACAGCCCCGAGGCCCTGGGGGACTACTGGGCAGGGCCGAACCACACTCTGCCGACAATGGGCACGGCAAAGTTTTCAAGCCCTCTGTCGGTGGACGAGTTTGTAAAGCGCTCAAGCTATCTTTACTACCCGAGGGAGGAGCTGGAGAAGGTAAAGGACAACATAGCGAGCCTTGCCTCTCACGAGGGACTTGACGCGCACAAAGAGAGCGTTTTAAAGAGATTTGAGAGGTGAGGGGATATGAGCAGATTTTTAAAGCTTAAATCCCTTGTGCCGTATACGCCAGGAGAGCAGCCCAGAAGCACGGACAGGCTTATTAAGCTTAACACAAATGAAAGTCCGTTTCCCCCGGGGCCAGAGGTCATAAAGGCCCTGAACGCCGGCGCTGTTTCAATGCTGCGCCTGTATTCCGACCCCACCTGCGCAATGCTCCGTGAGGCGGCGGCGGATTTTTACGGCATTTCCCCCGACATGGTGTGCGCCGGGAACGGCAGTGACGAGCTTTTGGCGCTTATTTTTCACGGACTTACCCCAAACGGCGCTGTTTTCCCGGATATAACCTATGGATTTTATCCGGTTTTCAGCGATATGTTCGGCGTCTCCGCAAAAGAGATACCAATAAGAGAGGACTTCTCAATTGACGTTGAAGATTACAGAGGGGAAAAGGGCACTGTGGTAATCGCAAACCCCAACGCCCCCACTGGACTGTACCTTGATGAGGGAAAGGTGCGCCGTCTTTTAGAGCAGGACAGAGACCGGCTCGTGGTCATGGACGAGGCATATATTGACTTTGGCGGTAAAAGCTCTGTGGGCCTTCTTGGCGAGTACGACAACCTGATTGTGGTGCAGACATTTTCAAAGTCCCGGCAGCTGGCCGGAGAGCGGGTTGCCATTGCCATGAGCTCGCCGGAGATAATAGCCGACCTCAATACCCTGCGTTTCAGCTTTAACCCGTATAATGTTGACTCTCTCGCCATACTTGCTGGGAGCGCGGCAATGAGAGACAGGGAATATTTTGAAAAATGCCGTCTGGAAATAATCAGAAGCAGGGAGTATACTATAGAAAAACTCCGTGAGCTGGGATTTAATGTCACAGACAGCCTGGCAAACTTTGTGTTTGCCGCTCCGCCGGGAATGTCCGGGGGGGAGTATATGCGCGCGCTGAGACAAGAGGGCATTTTAGTGCGCCACTTTGACAAGGCGAAAACCGACGCTTATGTGAGAATTTCCATAGGCACCTTTGAGGATATGCAGACCCTCATAGAAAAGACAGAGAAAATTTTAAAGACCGCGCGGAGCGATGCCTTTTAAAATCGGTCAAATCAGAAAATCCACTGTTTACGGGCCGCGGCAGACCTGCGCGGCAGATTGGAGTGTAGCATGAGAGAGGCAAGCATTGTACGAAATACCTCGGAGACGCGGATAGAAATGCGTTTAAATCTTGACGGCGGCGGAAAGTACAGCGTTGAAACCGGCTGCGGTTTTTTAAATCACATGCTGGAGCTTTTTGCACGACACGGCCGTTTTGACCTGGAGGTAAAGTGCGAAGGGGATATGCGCGTTGACGCCCACCACACGGCGGAGGACGTGGGAATTGTGCTTGGAAGGTGCTTTTCTGAAGCTCTTAGTGACAGGGCGGGAATATGCCGGTACGGCTTTTTTGTACTGCCGATGGACGAGGCGCTTTTACTGACTGCCGTGGATATATCAGGAAGGGACTGCCTTGTATACGACACGAATATTCCCGCGGAAAAGGTGGGGGATTTTGACACGGAGCTGGTAAAGGAGTTTCTCCTTGCGTTTTCACGGAACCTTGGCGCGGCGGTACATGTGCGGCAGCTCTCCGGAGAGAACAGCCACCACATAATAGAGGGGATTTTCAAGAGCCTTGGAAGGTCCCTTAAAACGGCGGTAAGTATAGAAAAGGGATATGAAAATGAAATCCCGTCCACGAAAGGCGTAATATAATGAGTTATGTTGCAGTTATTGACTACGGGGTGGGGAACCTGTTCAGCCTTGCCTCATCTCTGAAGTTTCTCGGAATTGAGAGTGTCGTGACAAGTGAGCCGGAAGTAATTACAGGCGCGGGAAAGATAATCCTCCCGGGCGTCGGCGCCTTTGGCGACGCCATGGAAAAGCTCCGGGACACGGGGCTAATTCCCGTTATTAAAAAAGAGGTATCAGCCGGAAAGCCGCTTATGGGAATATGCCTCGGTATGCAGATGCTGCTTGAAAAAAGCTATGAATACGGAGAGCACGAGGGACTGGGACTTATAAAGGGCAGCGTCCGTCCGATGGCACCGGATTTAAAGGCCATGGGCCTTGATTACAAGGTGCCGCATATGGGCTGGAACTCCCTTGAGATTACTCGCGGCGGCTGCCCCATACTGAAAGCCACAAGGGACGGTGAACACATGTACTTTGTGCACTCCTTTTACGGCTGTGAGTGTGAGGACAGTGTGGCCGCCTGGGCAGACTACGGGGTCAGGGTTCCGGCTGTCGTATACAGCGGAAATGTGTTTGGCTGTCAGTTCCACCCGGAGAAGAGCGGCCGGGCCGGACTTTCAATTTTAAAGGCATTTTCAGAGCTTTAAAAGCTTTAGATTAAATATAATGCGGAGGTTGCTATGAAGATTTTTCCTGCCATTGATATAAGAGACGGAAAGGTAGTAAGACTTACCCACGGCGATTTTAACAAAGAGGTGCGGTATGAGCTGACGCCAATGGAGGCTGCGGTGCAGTTTGCCGAGGCTGGCGCGAAAAACCTCCATATTGTGGATTTGGACGGCGCGAAAGATGACAGCCTGTCTAACTTCGACATCATAAAAAGTATTGTCCAGGAGACGGGTATGTTTGTGGAAGTAGGCGGCGGCATACGAAATCAGGAGCGGCTGGAGCGCTATCTCGATATCGGTGTAAACAGAGTAATCCTCGGCACAATCGCGGTTAACAATATTCCGTTCCTTCGTGATATGGCCACAAAGTACTCCGACCGCCTTGCGGTGGGCATAGATGTAAAGGACGGATATGTCGCCACAAAGGGCTGGCAGGAGCTTTCCGGCATGGTTGGCGAGGACTTTTGCAGCAGGCTCCATCTTTTAGGTGTACTGCACGTTATTTACACTGACATAAGCAGGGACGGCACATTGGGCGGCGTAAACGTAGAGCTTTATGAACGGCTTGTAAAGAAGTGTGCTCTGGACATTATTGCCTCGGGAGGAGTTGGCAGCCTTGACGATATAAGAAAGCTCAGGGACGTGGGCGTTCACGGCGTTGTTCTGGGCAAGGCCCTTTACTCCGGAGCCATTGACCTTAAGCGGGCGCTTGAGGTCGCCGGGGAGGATGAGCAGTGCTGACAAAAAGAATTATCCCATGCCTTGATGTGCGTGACGGGCGCGTGGTCAAGGGCGTAAACTTTGAGGGGATACGGGACGTTGAGGACCCCGTGGAGATGGCCCGGTTTTACAATGAGTCCGGTGCGGACGAGCTGGTTTTTTACGACATAACAGCGAGCTTTGAGGAGCGACCCCTGTTTGCAAACATTCTGCGCCGCGTGGCCGAGTGCATTTTTATCCCTCTCACCGTTGGGGGCGGAATAAACTCCCTTGAGGATTTTGACAGGGTTTTAAAGTCCGGCGCCGACAAGGTGAGCGTAAATTCCGGGGCGATAAAAAATCCTGAGCTCATACTGTCCGCGGCAAAGAAATACGGCGACCAGTGCGTTGTGCTGTCCATGGACGTGAAGAGGGTAGGCGGAGCCTACCACGTATTTGCCAAAGGCGGACGTGAGGACACGGGGCTTGACGCGCTTAAATGGGCGGAGTTTGGACAGGAGAGCGGAGCCGGCGAAATCGTTTTAAACAGCATAGACACAGACGGAGTAAAAAATGGGTTTGACATTGAAATGCTGTCAGACATGGCGGAGATTGTTCACATACCCATAATTGCCTCCGGCGGCGCCGGGTGCATGGAAGATTTTCGCGAGCTTTTTAAGCTTTCAGGCGTGGACGCGGGACTTGCGGCCAGTATCTTCCATTTCAGAGAAGTGGATATACACGAACTTAAATGCTACCTGAAAGACTGCGGCGTCCCAATGAGGGTATAAGACGGTTTTCGGCGGCAAAACCACGGGATACTTCGGCTTTATCCCCGCCGCAATATATTGCTTCAGAACGGAGATTGCATAATGGACATATCAAAGCTTAAATTTGACAGCGCCGGACTTATCCCGGCGGTTGTACAGGACTTTTTTACAAAGGACGTTCTCACCGTCGCATATATGAACAGGGAGAGCCTTGAGATTACCCTGAATGAGAAAAAGACCTGTTTTTTCTCGCGCTCACGGCAGAAGCTTTGGCGCAAGGGTGAGACAAGCGGCAATTTTCAGCATGTCGTGTCAATAACCGCCGACTGTGATTATGACGCCCTTGTGGTTCAGGTCATAAAGGACGGCCCTGCCTGCCACCTTGGCACGGACTCCTGTTTTACAAACACGCTGTTCAACGACGAAACGGTTCAGCGATTTGCTCTTGAGACGCTGTATGAGCTGCTCTGCGAGCGGAACCGTCTCCGCCCGGAGAAGAGCTACACCACGTATCTGTTTGAAAAGGGAAAGGAGAAAATCCTTAAAAAGGTGGGCGAGGAGTGCACCGAGGTGATAATAGGCGCCATGAAGGACAGCCGGGAGGAGACGATATATGAGATATCCGACCTGTGCTATCACGTACTGGTGCTCATGGTGTCCATGGGGATAACGGTTGAGGACATAAAAAATGAGCTTAAGTCCCGGCATGTAATCGACCACAAGGTAAAGCAGGAGACCATGAAGTGACAGGGTATGCATACATATGCATAAAAATGTCGCGATGAATATTAAAAATATCCCGGATTTGCAGGCCCATATCCGGGATATTTAATATTAAGCTCAGGAATCGGCGTGATTTTCTAACCGATTTGCCAGATTTAAACGGAGGATATGTGTAAAATCACGAACCGGACGGCGACAAACCGACAGAAAGTTGTGATGGCATACAAAGTGGCGGAATGACAATAAAAAGTCTTGACTTATACATTATTCAGTTGCATAATTATACCTACAAGATTGAACGGAGGCACAAAAATATGAATAATAATACAATAAAAAAAGTTGTTCTCGCATATTCCGGCGGATTGGACACTTCTATCATAATTCCATGGCTCAAGGAAAACTACAACAACTGTGAGGTTATAGCGGTTTCCGGGAACGTGGGCCAGGGGGACGAGCTTGAGGGCCTTGAGGAAAAGGCAATAAAGACCGGCGCCTCCAAGCTCTATGTTGAGGACCTCACTGACGAATTTGTTGACGATTTTATTATCCCTGCGATGAAAGCGGGCGCTGTATATGAGGACTATCTTTTGGGTACATCTCTGGCCCGTCCCGTTATTGCAAAGCGGCTTGTTGAGATTGCAAAGGCCGAAGGGGCGGACGCAATCTGTCACGGCTGTACCGGTAAGGGAAACGACCAGGTGCGTTTTGAGCTTACGGTCAAGCATTTTGCTCCGGAAATGAAGATAATCGCCCCCTGGCGTGAGTGGAACATAAAGTCCAGGGAGGAGGAAATTGACTATGCTGAGGCGCACAATATTCCTCTGAAAATTAACCGTGAGACAAACTACTCAAAGGACAAAAACCTGTGGCACCTCTCTCATGAGGGCCTTGACCTTGAGGACACAGGCAATGAGCCCAAGTATAACGAGCCGGGCTTTTTAGAGCTCGGGGTGTCGCCGGAAAACGCCCCTGACAAGGCCGAGTATGTGACGCTGGAGTTTGAAAAAGGGGTTCCCGTCGCAATTGACGGTGAGAAGAAATCTGCAAAGGAGATTATCTTAAAGCTCAATGAGCTGGGAGGAAAACACGGCATCGGACTTCTTGACATTGTGGAAAACAGGCTTGTTGGCATGAAGTGCCGCGGTGTTTATGAGACGCCGGGCGGCACAATCCTGTATAAGGCGCACAAGGTGCTTGAGACAGTCTGCCTTGACAAGATGACTGCCCACAAAAAAGAGGAGCTTGCCATAACGTACGCCGAGCTTGTGTATAACGGCCAGTGGTACACTCCCCTCCGGGAGGCGCTCGCCGCTTTTGTCGATAAGACACAGGAGACAGTAACCGGAAAGGTGCGTCTGAAGCTCTACAAGGGCAACATGATTAACGCCGGCGTGTGGAGTAAATACAGCCTCTACTCTGAGGAGATTGCCACATTCGGTGAGAGCGATTACAACCAGAAAGACGCCGAGGGCTTTATAAACCTCTATGGTCTGCCCATTAAGGTACAGGCCATGGTGGACGCGGCAAACAACAAATAAGCAGAGACAATAATTATGTGCCGCAGTGTGCGGCAGAACAAGGTGAAATCCCGTTCAATTCCGGCGGCAAGCACGTCGGAATTGACGTTTTTCACTGGAAATATGGCGCATAGGTAAAAAACGGTCATGTGCTTTTAGCTTACTGTTTTACTTTTACCGGAATAAAAAAGTCGGGCATTAAGCCGGCTTAACCTGAGAATTTAAAGGAGATAGGAAGATGTCGAAGCTTTGGGCGGGGAGATTTTCAAAGGAGCTTGATAAAATTGCTGAGGACTTTAACTCCTCGATACGGTTTGACAGCCGCATGTACCGCCAGGACATAACAGGAAGTATGGCCCATGCGGCTATGCTCGGGGCAAAGGGCATAATAAGCCATGAGGACTCGGAAAAGATAATTGAGGGGCTGTGCGGCATACTCTCGGACATTGAGGCTGGAAAGCTCTCCATTGATATGGAGAGCGAGGATATCCACAGCTTTGTAGAGGGAGAGCTCACCGCCCGTATTGGAGACGCAGGCAAGAGGCTGCACACCGCCAGAAGCAGAAACGACCAGGTGGCTCTGGACCTGAGAATGTACCTGCGGGACGAGGTTCAGGAGATTATCAGCCTCATCTGCGGCCTTTTGGAGGCCGTTGCCGGAAAGGCAAGGGAAAATGCCGCGACTATAATGCCGGGATATACCCATCTCCAGCGGGGACAGCCAATAACCTTCGGCCAGTGCCTTATGGCATATGCCATGATGCTTACGCGGGATATAGGCAGGTTTAAAGACGCCGTGAGCCGTATGAACGTCTCACCACTGGGGGCCTGCGCCCTTGCGGGGACGACATATAACATCGACAGGCATATGACTGCGGAAAAGCTGGGGTTTGACGGCCCCACGGAAAACAGCATTGACAGCGTATCAGACAGGGACTTCTGTCTTGAGCTGTGCAGTGCGGCGTCTGTGCTCATGATGCACCTGTCACGTTTTTCTGAGGAGATAATTCTGTGGTCCTCCTGGGAATTCAGATTTGTGGAACTGGACGACGCGTATACAACTGGCTCCAGCATAATGCCCCAGAAGAAAAATTCCGACATGGCGGAGCTTGTCCGCGGAAAGACAGGCCGGGTTTACGGTGACCTAATGGGTCTTTTAACGGTTATGAAGGGAATACCCCTGGCCTATAATAAGGATATGCAGGAGGACAAAGAGGCGGTTTTTGACTGCATGGACACGGTTAAAATGTGTCTGCAGGTCTTTGCTCCTATGGTAGCCACCATGAAGGTGAAGGCTGAAAACATGAAAAAGGCCGCGGCAGAGGGATTTATAAA
>CAJFTV010000141.1 GCA_904420055.1 Candidatus Alloscillospira gallinarum
GCCTTGGCTGACGATTCTATTGCAAGTATTTTCATATTTCCTCCGGAATACTGACAGTTATTTTACGGTCTGAATCAGAAAGCTTTTCAATTGTAACGGAAACTGTGCTGCTGTCAAAAATATCGTCTGTGTTTTCACTCCACTCGACAATACAGACGCCGTTTTGGGAAATGTAGTCCTCCCAGCCTATTTCAAACAACTCATCAGAGGAGGAAAGACGGTACATATCAAAGTGAAAAATTGGAATTTTGCCGCTGTACTCATTTACAATAGTAAATGTGGGGCTGGTGACGCGGTCCGATACTCCCATCGCCGCGGCAAAACCTCGGACAAAGGCCGTTTTTCCGGCACCGAGACCGCCGCGCATCGCAATTACTGTGCCGGGCCTTATTTTTTCAGCAAGACATTTTCCCGCATTTTCTGTTTCTGCGGGGGAATGTGTTATAATTTCGTATACCGTGGCGCACACCTCCCTCTTAATTTCTGATACAGTATACCACCTTTAAACTCCATATTAAAGCCTAAATTTTTTGTTAAGAATATATGTGATGTAATTTTATGTTTACTAAATACGGTTTTGGTGATAAAATCAGCTTGTTAAACTTGCAGCAAAGGAGATTGCCGTGAAAAAGGTTTTTGCAGCGGTAAAAGATTATATTAAAAAGGCGGACATGCTCCTGCTGGCGCTCTGCGTTGTCAGTACTGTTTTCGGAATAGTTATGATTGACAGTGCCACCCGTGTATATGAGACAAACTCCTATGTGACAATCCAGTCTGTGTCACTTGTCCTTGGAATAATCCTTTTTATTCTGTTTTCTCTGATTGATGTCGATGTAATAGCGGAGAAATCTCTTATTTTATATATCATCAGCTTTCTTTTTATCTGTACCCTGTTTATATGGGGTATTGCCGGCGATTCCGGAAACAGGGCATGGCTGCGGTTTGGGCCTATTGGCGTTCAGCCCGCCGAGGTTGTAAAAATACCGTTTGTAATTATTGTTGCCAGGACAATGATTGTATTACAGGAGCGCCGGGGACTTAACAAGCCCCTGTCAGTCGCATTCCTGCTGGCCGTTTTTGTAATTATGTTCGGAATAATAGTTATTGCGTCAGCAGATATGGGGTCGGCCCTCGTATACTTCTTTATATTCGTAGTTATGCTGTTTGCCGGCGGGCTCAGCCTTTGGTGGTTTTTGGCCGGGTTTGCGGCAATTGGAGTATGTCTGCCTCTGATATGGAATTTTGTTTTAAATGCCGGACAGAAGGCAAGAATTATGGCGCCGTATGACCCGAGCATTGACCCCAGCGGCCTTGGTGTGAGCTGGCAGGCAAATCAGAGCAAGGCGGCAATATCGGCCGGCGGACTCACCGGACAGGGGCTCTATCACGGGGAGATGACACAGTCTGGAAGTGTGCCTCAGCAGCACACAGACTTTATTTTCTCAGCCGTAGGTGAAGAATTGGGGTTTATCGGCTGTCTTGCAGTGGCTGTTTTGCTCCTTGCGATAATTGCAAGATGTTTCTATGTCAGCTATAAATCCGGATATATGCTTGGATATCTCGTGTGCGCCGGTATGGGCGCGATGCTGATTGCCCAGACGCTGGAGAACATCGGAATGTGCCTTGGCCTTACGCCGGTTATAGGCCTTACACTGCCGTTTTTCAGCTATGGAGGCACGTCGATAGTTACAAACTTTGTGGCTATGGGGATTGTGGCAGGGATTAAAATGCGGGCACGGCGACAGCGCCTGCAGGGATACTGATTTTTAATTTGCCCAATAAAAAAGGCGGACAAAATTTTGTCCGCCTTTTTATGAAGTCGTGCAATATATCATATTTAGAGTTTGCAGGTATATATGTTCAATTTTTTGACTTATAGTACAGCATGCAGTGACAAAAGCCTTCAAATTCAGGGTCGGCAATCTGGTCACGAAATTCCTTGCACATACATTTATATTCATCTGTTCTCTGTATGCGGCATGGACAGTAGCCGCCTGTGCGTTTCAGCCCCTCTTTCACAGTCTGCACTACCTCTTTGTCCGGGTTTAGTTTTACTGCCATGTTATAAACAGCTCCTTTGCTTTTTTAATATTTTACCACATTTTTATGCGATTACAACCTGCACAATATGGCCTTGACAATAAATGACAAGATTGCTATACTTTTGTGTGAATTAAATATGCAGCTGAAATATGAAACCATGTGCAAATCATGGACGGTACGGCCACTGTAAGCGGAGTGTTCTTCACGTGACAGCAGTCACAGTCATTGGGAAACTGAGAAGACGAAGTTAAAACACGTTGATGTAAGTCAGGATGCTTTTTCAGCTCGGAGAATGCGCCCGATTAGCGTGATTTGTTTTATGTAATACCGTTAAGGCAAAGCTGCGCCTTAGCGGATTTTTTATTATGCGGCTAATGACAATACAGCCAGGTGTACACCTGTAGAGGCGAATAAAACATATTTTTGTATTGAGAGGACGATAGACTTGGAAATGAGTAAGAAAGCCCTTCTTGTCGTGAGCTTCGGGACGTCACATTCTGATACCCGTCAGCGAACAATTGACAGAATAGAGAGCGCTCTTGCCTCAGCTCTGCCGGAGCGTAAACTGTACAGAGCGTGGACAAGCGGAATGATTATAAGAAAGCTCAGAAGGGAGCAGGGGATAATTATTCCCACTGTGACCGAGGCCATGGAGAAAATGCACATCGACGGAATAACAGATGTCCTTATTCAGCCCACGCACATTTTAAATGGGATTGAAAATGATATTATGACACGGGAAATCTGTTCCTGGGAGGACAGGTTTGATAAAATAACATTTTCCACGCCACTGCTCACAGATGAAGAGGACTGCCGTATGACTGTGGAGGCAATCGCAAAGGAGCTGCGTCCGCGGGAAGAGGACACGGCGCTTGTGCTTATGGGGCACGGTACGGAACACTACACAAATCCGGTATATGCGGCCCTCGATTACAGGTTTAAAGAGATGGGCTATGACAACATTTTTATGGGTACTGTGGAAGCATATCCGTCAGTGGAAAATACGCTGAACACCGTACGCAAAAACAGCCGGATAAAAAATATAGTTTTAGCTCCGTTTATGATTGTGGCCGGTGACCACGCGAAAAATGACATGGCTGGCGATGAGGACGACTCGTGGAAGTCAATTTTTGAGAGCGCCGGGTACAGAACACAGTGCGTTTTGAAGGGATTGGGAGAATTTCAGCCATTTGTGGATATTTTTGTTAAACACGCAAAGGACGCAGATGACAGATAGTGCGGATGTATACTGTTTTTGATAGAAGCAGATTTGCCGCCGGCATTTCAGGCGGCGGAAGGGACATATACAGCAGGTGTCCGGTATTGCCGTGGCTTTTGGATTATGTATATGCCCGGGAAATTACGGCGGAATGGAGAGTTTTATGAACGGAAAACTGATTGGGATTGGCGTTGGCCCCGGCGACCCGGAGCTTATGACATTTAAGGCGCTGAAAGCGATAAAAGAATGCGACGTGCTTGCAGTTCCGGACGCGGACAAGGGTACAAGCACGGCATATAAAATTGTTGAGGGCCTGTGGCCCGAGGTGGAAGAAAAGGAGTATTTTACTCTTGTAATGCCAATGACACACGATATGGCAAAACTGCGGGAGAATTACCGCAGGGCGGCAGATAAGGTGGAGGAACAGCTTGTCTCCGGCAAAACAGTGGGATTTATAACACTCGGCGACCCCACGGTTTACTCTACCTACATGTATGTACACAAGCTTGTGCTGGAGGACGGCTATGACGCGGAGATAATAAGCGGCGTGACATCTTTCTGCGCGGCGGCGGCCCGGCTTAATATCAGCCTTGCTGAGAGGGCGGAGATGCTCCATGTGGTGCCGTCTTCCCACGGTATTGAAAAGGCGCTGGATATGCCGGGGACAAAGGTGCTGATGAAGGCCGGCTCAAAAATGGCGGCGGTAAAGGAGAAGCTTGTAAACTCCGACATGAGTGTTATGATGGTTGAAAATTGCGGTATGGACACAGAAAGGGTTTTCCGCTCTGCTGCGGAGATACCGGAAAATGCAGGGTACTTTTCACTTATAATCGCAAAGGACAGGAAATGAGGCGACAAGAGCGGCAATGGTAACTGCCGGTGGCAGGCGGTGAGTGCAGTGTACCCCAACTACGACGGTGGGAATTATATTTCATTTGTGCCGCATATGGCGGCGGAATAGGGGATTAATATGGTACATTTTGTTGGTGCAGGTTCCGGTGCGCCGGACCTTATAACTATAAGAGGACAGAAATATCTTCAAGAGGCGGATATAATCATCTATGCGGGCTCTCTTGTAAACCCGGAGCTTCTCAAATATGCCAAATCTGAGTGTGAGATATTTGACAGCGCCAAAATGACGCTGGAAGAGGTCATTGATGTTATGCTCCGCGGTGAGAGTGAGGGCAAAATGACAGTACGCCTTCACACCGGAGACCCATGTGTCTACGGTGCAATAAGGGAGCAGATGGATATACTTGACAGGCACGGTATACAGTATGACGTGTGCCCGGGGGTCAGCGCTTTCTGCGGAGCTGCCTCGGCATTAAATTTGGAGTATACACTGCCCAGTGTCAGCCAGAGTGTTATTATAACGCGCATGGCGGGCCGCACGCCGGTGCCGGATATGGAGTCAATAGAGTCCTTTGCCGCACACCGGGCTACCATGGTGATATTCCTCAGCACGGGAATGCTTGAGGAGCTCCAGAAAAGACTCGTTGACGGCGGATACTCCCCTGACACTCCCGCGGCGATCGTGTATAAAGCCACCTGGCCGGACGAGAGAAGCTATGTCTGCACTGTTGAGACACTGGCAAAGACCGCAAAGGAAAATAACGTGACAAAGACGGCGCTTATAATTGTGGGAGATGTTGTTACCCACAGCAAATATGACCGTTCCGAGCTATACAATCCGGCATTTACGACTGAGTTCAGGCAGGCGAGTAAATGAAGCTGTCCATAATCTGCTTTACAGAGGCCGGGGCACAGCTCGCAAAAAAAATTGCGCATGGCTTAAACATTGATGACTGGGACACGGAGTGCTTTATTACCGACAAATATGCAGATATCACAGGTATGAAGCCCTCCGGCGACCTTAAAGCGTGGTGCGGCAGGCAGTGGAAAAATTCGGACTGTATTCTGTTTATCGGCGCTGCGGGCATAGCCGTGCGGGCGATTGCCCCATATGTGGCGGATAAAACGTGCGACCCTGCGGTGATTGTTGCAGGGCAGGACGGGAAATTTGTTATATCACTGCTGTCCGGGCATATTGGCGGCGCGAATGAATTTACACGTGAGATTGCAGAAATTACAGGCGGACAGGCGGTTATTACCACAGCGACAGACATAGCCGGGAAATTTGCCGTGGACGTTTTTGCCAAGAAAAACGGACTTCTGATTTCCTCCATGCCTATGGCGAAAGAGGTGTCTGCTGCAGTACTGCGGGGAGAGAAAATTGGACTTTTTTCTGAATTTCCATATGCTGGTGAAGTGCCGGCAGAGCTCACGCCGAATGTGCGCCAGAAAACCGATATTTACGTGGGATACAACAGCGCAGAAACGGACGGTCTGCTTTTGACGCCGGTTAATCTTATACTTGGCGTGGGCTGTAAGCGAGGGACGGAGCCGGAAAAAATCAGAGACGCCTTTTGTGATTTTATGGAGAAAAACGGATACCCGCAAAAAGCGGTATCCCTTATATGCTCAGCTGACATAAAAAAGAACGAGGCTGGGATTTTGGCTCTGGCAGATGAGCTGAACACCGAATTCAGGACATTTTCCACAGAAGAATTAAATGCGGTTCAGGGAAGTGTATCATCATCTGAATTTGTAAAAAGTGTAACCGGCACGGACTGTGTCTGCGAGAGAGCGGTACTGTGCTGCGGCGGGGAGCTTCTGATTAAAAAAACAGTTTATCCGGGCATAACTTTTGCTCTGGGTATGACAGAAAGGGTGCTGTATTTTGAGTAAAGTTATTGTTGTGGGCATAGGCCCGGGAGAATATGAACAGATGACCATAAAGGCAGCAAACGCACTTAAAGAGTGTGACGTCATTGTGGGCTATACGGTGTATATTGACCTTGTGCGGGACCATTTTCCGGGCAAGATCTTTCTGACCACACCCATGACCCGGGAGGTAGAGCGGTGTGAGATGGCGTTTGAAGAGGCAAAAAAGGGACAGACTGTGGCCATGATTTGTTCCGGAGACGCCGGAGTTTACGGCATGTCCGGACTTATTTACGAGGTTTCGGTAAAATATCCGGAGGTAGATGTTGAGGTGCTTCCCGGTGTTACGGCAGCGCTCAGCGGAGCGGCGGTACTGGGTGCGCCGCTTATTCACGATTTTGCCCTTATCAGTCTCAGTGACCTTTTAACCCCCTGGGAGAAAATTGAAAAACGTCTGTACATGGCATCGGAGGCGGATTTTGTGATTTGTCTCTACAATCCCTCCAGCAGAAAGCGCCATGACTATCTCATGAAAGCCTGCGACATCATGCTTAAGTTCAAGTCTCCGGATACCGTATGCGGAACAGTAAAGAATATAGGACGTGACGGTGAGGAAATACATGTATGCACTTTGGCAGAGCTGAGGGAGATGTCGGTGGATATGTTTACAACGGTATTTATCGGAAATTCCCAGACAAAGGAAATCGGAGGAAAAATGGTGACCCCGCGGGGCTACAGGATGTGATTTAATTGGAGAAAATACTTATTTTTTCCGGCACCTCGGACGGAAACAGGCTGGCAAGGTGCCTTGCGTCTGAAAACTTTGATATAACTCTGTGCGTTGCAACAGAATACGGCGGAAAAGTTGCTCCCCACTGTTCGGGAGTAACTGTTAAGTCAGGCAGGCTTGACGCCGGTGAGATGAAAAGACTTATTACCCGGTACGGTTTTCCGGCGGTTGTGGACGCCACGCACCCATACGCTAAAGAGGTTTCTGAGAATATATTGTCCGCGTGCGGTGAGACCGGCGCAGAGTACCTGCGGCTCGGCAGAGGCGCGTTTTCCTGCGATGGGGCGGTATGGGTGCCGTCAGCGGCAGCGGCGGCGGAATATCTGAAGGGCACTGAGGGGAATGTTCTCCTTACAACAGGGAGCAAGGAGCTTAAAGAGTTTACTGCAGTGCCGGGCTACAGAGAGCGGCTCTTTGCCCGCGTGCTCTCCACGGCAGAGGTGGCGGAAAAATGCCGGGAACTTGGATTTGAGGGGAAAAACCTTATCTGTATGCAGGGGCCGTTTTCAGAGGAACTGAACTATGCCATGTTAAGGCAGATAGACGCGAAATGGCTTGTTACAAAAGAGTCCGGCACACGGGGCGGATTTCCGGAAAAAGCGGAAGCCGCACGGCGTGCAGGTGCAGAGCTCATAATTATAGGACGGCCGATGGAAAACGCCGGACAGTCTGCAGATGAGCTGTTTTTCAGGTTTACAGGAAAGCACATGCCGAAAGCCGTCTTTCTCGTAGGTATTGGCATGGGGAGCACCGGCAGCATGACAAAAGATGGGGAAGCTGCGATAAAAGAAGCTGACCTTGTTATTGGCGCTGAGCGTATGCTGAACGCAGTTAAGAAGCTTAATACCCGCACGGCTTGCGCATATAAGGCGGGGGAGATAAGGGATATAGTTTCCAAAACTGACGGAGAGAAAATTGCAGTAGCACTTTCGGGAGATGTGGGATTTTTCAGCGGCGCAAAGTCTGTAACGGAGGAGCTGAGGTCTCTGGACAACGTGGAGATTAAACGTATTCCCGGAATATCTTCGGCGGTTTATCTCTGCGCAAAGGCACAGACCTCATGGGAGGACGCCGTGCTTTTAAGTCTTCACGGCAGGCAGTCCAATCTTGTATATACCGTAAGACATAATCCAAAGGTATTTGCGATTGTGGGCGGAGGAGACGCGGTTAAAAAGGAGCTTATAAGGCTATGTGAGTACGGCCTCGGGCATGTGCATGTAACTGCGGGCAAAAACCTGTCATATGACGATGAGGTCATATATGAGGGTACTGCGGAAGAGCTCTCAGCAATGGAACTTTCTGGCCTTTTTTCAATCCTTATTTTGAATGACAGTGTCAAAGAGGAAATTGTCACCCACGGAATTCCGGATGCCGAATTTGTCAGAGGGAGCGCCCCGATGACAAAGGAAGAGGTGCGCAGCGTATCACTTTCAAAACTGCGGCTGGAGGAAAACTCTGTAGTCTACGACGTGGGGGCCGGTACCGGTTCCGTGTCCATTGAGATGGCGCGTATGGCTGCCGGCGGTACCGTGTATGCGGTGGAACGCGACGGAGAGGCATGCGGCCTTATAGAGACGAACAGAAAGAAATTCGGCACGGAAAATATTCATGTGATATCAGGTTTTGCGCCAGATGCGCTCCGCAATTTGCCTGCACCGACGCATGTTTTCATAGGCGGCAGCGGCGGAAATATGAAGGATATTGTGGAGGCAGTGTTTGCGAAAAATCCTTCAGCCCGGGTAGTTATAAACACTATTGCCATGGAATCGACTGCCGAGGCACTTGAAATTGTTAATTCCATGCCGGTTAAAGACGTGGAGATAACTCAGCTTTCAGTAGCGAAATCCAGAAAAGTGGGACGTTATAACATGATGACGGGAAATAATCCGGTTACAATAACGTCCTTTACCGGAAGCGGAGAGTAATTGGCAGGAGGTTGGGAGAGTATTATGGTATCTGTCCCCAGATTTATGATATGTGCCGCAGGCAGCGGCAGCGGCAAGACGACTGTTACCTGCGGGATTTTGCAGGCATTTATAAACAGAGGGCTTTCCACCGGAGCATTTAAATGTGGCCCGGACTATATAGACCCCATGTTTCACACGAAGGTGATAGGGGCGAAGTCCAGAAATATAGATACCTTTTTTGCAGACGAGAATACAGTAAAATGCCTCCTTGTAAAAAACAGCCGCGGAAATGACATTAATGTCATTGAGGGAGTAATGGGGTACTATGACGGCATTGCAAATACGAGCAATGCGTCAAGCTATGATGTTGCGAGAGTTACCGGTACGCCGGCTGTACTGCTTGTAAACGCCGCTGGTATGAGCGTATCCTCGGCGGCAATTGTAAAGGGATTTATGGCCTACCGGGAGGACAGCAATATAAAAGGCGTAATACTAAATATGGTATCGCCATCAATTTACGGTGAGCTCAAGGAGAACATTGAGCAGACATGCGGTGTTAAGGTATACGGATATCTGCCGAAAAACCGTGATATTTCACTTGAGAGCCGTCATCTTGGGCTTGTTATGCCGGGGGAGATTGAGAACCTTAAGGCAAAGCTTGGAATACTGGCAGATGAGATAGAAAAGACGATTGACCTTGAAGGGCTTATTGCTCTTGGGAAATCGGCGCCGGACGTCTTGGCACCAGAAATTGAGATACCTGAGGCTGGCCGCGGCGTTAGAATTGGGGTTGCGGCGGACGAGGCTTTCTGCTTTTACTACCAGGACAATCTGGACCTGCTTACAGACATGGGGGCGGAGCTTGTGCCCTTTTCCCCCATACATGACAGTGAAATTCCAGAGGGGATTTCCGGCCTGATTTTTGGAGGGGGATATCCGGAGCTCTGTCTCGAGAAACTCAGTGAAAATGCTGGTATGCGTTCGTCTGTAAGGTCGGCGGTTGAAAGAGGTATTCCATGTATCGCGGAGTGCGGCGGGTTTATGTATCTCCACACAACTGTTGAGGACACAGCAGGTAAAAAGTACAGCATGTGTGATGTCATTGACGGAAATGTATATTATACCGGTAAATTAGGTCGGTTTGGTTACATTTTGCTTACGTCAAACGGTGAGAGTGTTTTTGGCGGCCCTGGGACGCAGCTCCGCGGACACGAGTTCCACTACTACGACAGCACGAACAACGGTGAGCTTTTTACGGCGCAAAAGCCGCACAGAAAAAAAAGCTGGCGGTGCGGCCACGGAAATGGAAACCTTATCTGCGGATTTCCACATTACTATTTCTACTCAAATATTCCAGCGGTCGGCCGGTTTCTCGAGCACTGCCGCAGATACGGAGAAACGTTAAAATGATTATTGCTGTTTTAAGCCCGGCGGCCATGCTTCTTGGATTTCTGCTGGAACTTTTTGTTGGCTGGCACCTGCCATGGCACCCGATAATGGGTATTGGCAGTTTAATCTCAGCGGCAGAGTCATCTATTCGGGGCGCTCTGCCAAGGACAAAGGCAGGGGAGAGGTTCGGCGGCGTACTTTTGGTGCTGCTTGTAATTTTTATTTCGATGGTGCTGCCATATGCCGTTTTGGGCCTCGGGTATTACATCCACTTTACTATTGGTTTTTTTGTGGAGACTGTCATGTGCTGGGCTATCTTCGCCACAGGCAGTCTTGCAAAAGAGGCAATAAAGGTAAAAAGGGCGCTGGCTGTAAGCCTTGAGCGCGGCAGGCGTGCCGTGGCCATGATTGTAGGGCGGGACACGGACAGTCTTGACGAAGCCGGTGTCATAAAGGCCACGGTTGAGACAGTGGCGGAAAACCTATCAGACGGGGTGATTGCGCCAATGCTGTTTTTAACCGTTGGGGGAGTACCGTTTGGTTTCTTTTACAAAGCTGTCAACACCATGGACTCAATGGTCGGGTATAAGAATGACAAATATATGTATTTTGGGACTGCGGCGGCGGTTCTGGACGATATATGCAATTTTATACCTGCGAGGGTATCGGCGGGGTTGATGATTTTCATATCCAGATTTGCGGGACTTGACAGAAGAAATGCCAGGAGGATTTTTATACGTGACAGACATAACCACGCAAGCCCGAATTCTGCGCAGACGGAATCTGTAATGGCCGGCGCGCTGAATGTACAGCTTGCCGGGGACGCCTATTATTTTGGCAAGCTCTATAAAAAGAAAACCATCGGCGACCCGGTTCGGCATATTGTGCCGGAGGATATAGACAGGGCAGTAAAGTTTATGGTGTACACCTGCGTTTTTTCTGTTGTGGTGTGTACGGTGATAAAGATGGCAGTAAGAGTTATATCTGAGATACTATGAAATTTTTAAGGGAGTGACGTGGCGTGAAGATTAATCTTGAAAATGTTTTGCCTGGAGAGATTGAGAAGAGAAGTTTTGAGATTATATCCTCTGAGCTGAAGCCCATGACCTTCGGTCCTAAGGAGGAACTTGTTGTAAAGCGCTGCATACATACAAGCGCTGACTTTGACTATGCGGATAACCTCTGCTTCTCGGAAAATGCGGTGCTAAAGGCGATGGAGGCAATAAAAAACGGTGCCTGTATTGTAACGGACACACAGATGGCAAAGTCAGGAATAAACAAGAAAAGGCTCGCTGGATACGGCGGAGAAGTGTATTGCTTCATGTCTGACGAGGACGTTGCCGAGGAGGCAAAGAAAAACGGAACTACAAGGGCGACTGCCTGTATCAACAAGGCTATGACGATAGAAAAGCCGCTTATATTTGCAATTGGAAATGCTCCCACCGCCCTTGTGAGGATATATGAGCTTATAACAGAGGGAAAGCTGAAGCCGGAACTTGTTATTGGAGTGCCGGTTGGGTTTGTAAATGTAGTACAGTCGAAGGAACTCATTATGACAGCCGATGTACCGTATATTGTCGCCCGTGGAAGGAAGGGCGGCAGCAATATTGCGGCGGCAATCTGCAATGCGATTTTATATCAGATGTGACGGGACGGGAATGTAAGAATGAGTATTCAGATGGTAGGCGTTGACCACAGCATTGCGCCGGTGGATATAAGAGAGAAATTCTCTTTTACGACCGCCGCAGCGAAGGCCGCGATGTGTGAGATATGCAAAACTGAAAATGTCACCGGGTGCGTTATACTCTCCACCTGTAACAGAACCGAGATATGGATAAGCTACAATTATTACATGCCGAGGTCGCTGAAAGAAATATTCTGTGAGTTAAAGGGACTTGAGGCCGAGAAGTATTCGGGGTATCTTGTAATGCGGGAGAACTATATGGCAGTGTCATACCTATTTGAGATGACGAGCGGCCTTAAGTCTATGATACTCGGTGAGGACCAGATACTTTCCCAGGTTAAAAAGGCGCAGGAGCTGGCAAGGGAAAACGGCACGTGTGACAATGTGCTGGAGGTGCTGTTCCGGTCGGCGGTTACCGGTGCAAAAAAGGTTAAGACTGAACTGATTTTATCCACGGCAAATGCCTCTGCTGTGGAGCTGGCAATTAACCGGCTGAGAGACAGCGGGGTTGACTTCAGCAATAAAAAATGTCTTGTTATTGGAAACGGCGAGATGGGAAAAAGGGCGGCAAATGCCCTGCGGAGCAGCGGTGCGGATGTCACCGTCACCGTCCGCCAGTACAGAAGCGGAGTTGTGGAGATACCTAAGGATTGTGAGCGCATAAATTACGGTGAGCGCTATGGGTTGATTCCTTCCTGCGACATTGTGGTCAGCGCCACAAGCAGTCCTAATGTCACCATAAAAAAAGAAGAACTGGTATCCTGCGGCGTAAAGCCGGGGGCTGTTTTTATTGACCTTGCGGTGCCGAGGGATATCGAGCCGGAAGTGCGGGAAATTGACGGCA
>CAJFTV010000142.1 GCA_904420055.1 Candidatus Alloscillospira gallinarum
CACCCGGAGATAACATATCCAAAGCTCTCAAGTACTACGCCAGTTGTGGCAATTATGCTGCCCTTGTCATATTTCTTTTCCCTGCACGAAAAAAAATCCCGCGCATATTTTAATTCCCGCTCATTCAGTCCGGAAAAAAGCGAGCACGCATTAATCTCTTCCACCGTTTTAAGTCACCTCCACTGAAATACTGCCGGCACTCTGCCAATCTTCTTCCCGCCATAACACCGAAAGGCACAGCCGCATTTTGGCTTGAAGCTTACCCGGACAAGCCCGCATAACAGACGCCGCAATGCAGTACGGCCTCCGACAGAAATATCATATCACACCCGTCAAATAATTTTCCCGCTCCACTTGATATACCTGGGGTATACCACTATAATAAAGAATAAGTTTAATTTTCCTTGGAGGGGAATATAGATGTTAAAAGAGTATTTCAGCATATTGTCGGAGGGGTCCCGGGAGACGGGATTTGATGAAAAAGTAATATCGGAAGAGGCGGGAGATGCCCTTGAAAAACTCATAAGCGGCGACCACCGCTACCTCTCTGACACCATAAACCATGCGGAGCTGACTGCGGATATCCGCCGGGAGACCACGCAGCACGGACAGCACCCATACGCGGTAATCGTCACATGCTCTGACGCCCGAGTTCCGCCGGAGCATATTTTCTCCGCGGGAATAGGCGACCTATTTGTAATACGCAACGCCGGGAACCTCATCGGCAGCTTTGACCTCGGCAGCGTGGAATACGCCGTGGAGCACTTGGGGGCCAAGCTTGTCGTCATCATGGGCCACACACACTGCGGCGCCGTCGCCGCAGCCATGGAGGGCGACAGCGAAGGACATATACACGACATAATCCTGGAAGTAAAGGCCGCAATAGGCGATGCCTCCGACCCGCGTGAGGCGGAGATAAGAAACGTAAAGCACAGTCTCTCCCGCCTTCACGACAGCGAAATACTGTCAAAAATGCACGCTGACGGACAGGTGGAATTTGCCGGGGCAATATATGATATTGAAACCGGAACCGTAGAATTTCTGAAAATATAGCGCCAAAAGGAGCATGACATGACTGTAAAAGAGGCCATTGACGGACGTATCTCCAGGCGGTCATTTATAAAAAACCGCCCCCTTGAGGAGGAACACATAAAAAAGCTCTCAGACGTAATTCAATATTATAACGACATATCAGGGCTTCATATGCAGCTTCTCACCGGCGAACCCGCAGCCTTTTCAACAAAGCGCAGGACACTCTTCTTTTTCAGCAATGTGACAAGCTACATGTGTCTTGCCGGGCAGCCCGAGGACGAGGAAAAAGCAGGGTATTACGGCGAGAAAATTGTGCTGATATGCCGCAGTCTCGGCATAGATACCTGCTGGGTCGGCGGCACATACGACAGGGTGAGATGTCCCTGCAGCTTAGAGCAGGGAGAGATGCTGTACGGCGTCATAGCCCTGGGCTATGCCGAGAACACAATGACACGGAAAGAGCGGTTTATACGCACTTTCACAAAGCTCCTGAACCAGCTGTCCGCAAAACTCAAAAATTCAGAACATGAGATATACAAAGCCGGGCAGGACGCCCCCCTGTGGTTTATGTCAGGCGTTGACGCGGCAGAGCGCGCACCCTCTGCATTTGACAAAAAACCTGTGCTGTTTGTGTGGGACGGTGACGACGCCTCCGCCTTTATTCCAGACCGGGAGACCTCAACAGTACTGGACCTTGGCATTGCGAAGCTGCATTTTGAGTTAGGTGCCGGCGGCGGAACATGGGAATACGGCTCCGGTGGACATTTTCTGCCTATCTCCGCCCCTCAAATTTCGGGGCTGCAAGCACAGTAAACAGGCAGCTCTCCTCTTTTGCCATGAAACGGGCCGACGTCTCCGCTGTCTGCAATCCTGCCGTTATCCTCCGCCACGTAAAAGCAGGTCCATACGGTCCGCTCCGACACGTATTCCGATGTAAACACAGCTATAAGGCTGTCTATAGATTTCTCTGAGTAATCTCTTATACTTACAGTCTTAAGTGTGCGGCATATCATATCCGAAGCATTTTTGGCATCAGATGCCTTAAATCATCTTATTTTCAATTTCATACACCCGCTCATTTTACAAAAAGACCGCCAAATTTGGCGGTCTTTTGTCTTACTCTTTGAGTTTTGCGGCTTCTTCCGCCGTGTATACCTTAAATTTCGGCGGACCCACTA
This sequence comes from Candidatus Alloscillospira gallinarum, assembly GCA_904420055.1. GTDB lineage: Bacteria > Bacillota > Clostridia > Oscillospirales > Oscillospiraceae > Alloscillospira > Alloscillospira gallinarum. The sequence continues at coordinate 2,211 of CAJFTV010000142.1, forward strand.
ATAGCTCAGGACTTGCAAGATACTCTTTCATTCTCGCAAACGCCTTTGCAAGGTAATGTCCGGAGCAAATTCTCTCGTCCATTACAATTCCCATGGGAATACACTTGTCATGGACGATTTCTCCCGTTCTGAGGCGCCGCGGCACCTCTCTCAGGTTTCCGATGGTTATGCCTATGCTCGTCGTTCCAAACTGATATATGTGGTGATAAATATGATTCGTCCTGATGCTGGCCAGATTTGAAATGAGAAGGCTTGCATGGAAAGGACTCAGCTTGACAAGTACATTTGGAATAAGTCCGTGCTTATCCATAAAACGCAGTATACCGATTGCAAATCCAGCAAATCCCGGTATTTTTAACAGGTTGTCCATCGTCTTGTCAAACGACGTGTCATCGTTGTTTCTGTTCTCATTTATGTAGGCGTCTATTCTCTCCTGTACCTTGAAAATATCGTCCGACATATCAAAATATATTTTTGACATGGTGCTGTCCTCGGAATTCGGTCTCAGCACCACCATTGACACAGTTAAATCCTTGTGCTGGAAAATCTTCTTGTTTCCAATAAATCGGTTAATAAGCGGATATTCTGCCGCCACCCTGACATAAGCGGCAAGCACCATTGCAAGGTGACTTATCGCATATCCCTCCTTGCGCTTCTCATTAATAAATTCGCGCATGGGTTCAACTGGTATGTCAATCGTAATCATATTCATGGCGTCATACCGCTTTGTCAGAAAGTACGGTATGAGCAAATACATAGCTTCCGCATCTTTTACGCGTATCCCGTCTGGTCTCAAACA
>CAJFTV010000143.1 GCA_904420055.1 Candidatus Alloscillospira gallinarum
AAGGGAGGACTGCATTTCCTTTAAATATTCTGAGAGCGGGCGGTCAGACTTAAAGGGGCGGAAAAAGTGGTACTTACCGGAAGACCGCTGTTTTGCCGCGCGTATGTAAGCTTTTAGTTCCTCATATTTTACGATGACCTGATTTTCCTCGGCGAATTGCTTCAGCTTCGCCACAAGATTTGCAGAGTGTATAGCGTCGATTATGAACACGCCGAAAAACATGCCTATTACAAATGAGAATGTCAGGTTGCGGGACAGCCAGTCGAGGCTGCTCAGTATATAGGGGTGTATGAAGAAGTAGTATATCGCCCCTAAAAGCGCCCATGCCGCGGAAAAGGCCGGACATATAATTCCCTGGATATTTCCCCAAAGATGAGAGTAATCCCAGAGCCGCACCTTTAGAATTTTAAGACAGAGAATTCCGGCCACATATTCTATAACCGTCATACAGACGGCCATGGCAATAAAAAGGACAGCCTTGTTCCAGAAAGGGTTTGTTATAATGCTGTAATTCTCCAGTGAGGCGAGCAGATAGAGTACACAGAGGCCAAAACCATATATGGGGAGATACGGCCCGGTACAGAAACCGGGATTTACTATCTTTTGCTTTGTACGCTTTAAATTTCTGTAAAGCAGTTCCAGGAGCCACCCCACAACGGAGCCGATAAAAAACAGGTAAGCAAGTGTCAAAAAGATATTCATCTGTAATTTCTCCAGTGCCGGCACTGTTAAAAGTGCGTATTTTAAGATAGAGACATTATAAAACAGTGGGGTGACAGTTTACAATAAACACTTTTGCGGTTTTGACCGGTTTTTAATTCTTTCATAAATGGTATTTGGATAATGGGAGACAGAGTATATGGAGCCATGATATAATAACTGCACGCCGCTTATTATATCCGTACATCACTGCCCTTTGCAAAGCTGGGCGCGGTAATTTACATGCGGTCATGGGCGGCACTGTTATATCCGAGAATTTATCTGAAAAAATTGATGGAGGTTATATAGCATGAAGATGAAAAACCCTTTGGTGGTTGTGAGGGATATGGATATATCCAAAGCGTTTTACAGGGAGGTTTTGGGACTGCGTGTGATTTCAGACCTTGGAGCCAATGTGGTTTTGACAGGCGGGCTTGCGTTGCAGACGGAGGAGAGCTGGCAGAGCTTTACCGGCAAGGAAATTACATACGGAGGAAATGACGGAGAAATCTATTTTGAGGAAGATGACTTCGACAGATTTGTGGACAGACTTGGAAAGTTAGAGGGGATTGAGTATGTACACAAGCCGGTAGAGCACCGATGGGGACAGAGAGTAGTTCGGTTTTATGACCCGGACCGGCACATAATAGAGGTGGGAGAGAATATGAAAACTGTGTGCCAGAGATTTTTGGACAGCGGTATGACGCCGGAGAAGGTAGCTGCCAGAATGGACGTGCCGTTAAAAGCCGTAAAGGCATATATGCGGTAAGACTTGAAAAACACGCATGGTATGGAGAAACTGCCTTGTGTTATGTAAACTAAAATCCTGTGCCACAAGGCACAGGATTTTAGTTTACATAATATTGACTACTCTATCATTTCCGTGTCCTGGGATATGAGCTTTTCAGACACGCTGTTATATGCGAAGTCGCGGATTTTGTCAGGGGCGAGAACAATGAGCTTGCCGTGTCCGGTCTCAACCCAGCCCTTTTTTTTCATTGCGGAAAGGGATTGGTTTACAGACCACCGGGAGAGCCCGAGCACCACTGCGATAAAGGTCTGCGTGTAGTCCAAAACGAGAGAGGACCCCTTTTCCGCGTACTGCCCGTGGACCAGACGGCGGCATATAAACCGGGCGACCTTTACATCGGAGCTTAAAAGGTGACTGTCAACGAGCTGCTCAAACAGCACGCCGATGTCCTGTGCAAGTTCATCTATGAGAAATCTGTCGAATGAGGGAAATTTTTCCCGGCACTCATCATATAGGGCCCTGTCAAATTTCAGGACGCGGCAGGTTTTAAGGGCGATTGCAGAGGCCCGGCGCGGGTGTCCCTCAAAAAATGTGGAGGCGCCGAAAAGGCGGTGCGGCCACGAAATAAGTATGTTGCGCTCCCTCCCGTCCTCGGTGAGTGTATAGGTGAGGGACATTCCGCTTTTAAGGTAGTAAAACTCCTCAGCAGAATCGCCCTGGTGGAAAATAATCTCACCAGGGCGGTACACTGTATATTTTCGCCGGCTCTCGGCGTATTTTATTATTTTGTCTGTCATGTAATGCCGCTCCTTTATTGCCGCAGTGGCCATATAAGACAGCATAATACAAACTCTGTCAAAATACAAGGTTTATGCTTTTTTTGTTCTTCGGCTTATTGAAGAGAGAGGCCCCTTTGTGTAGAGCCGGAAATACAGTACTGCGCACATGATAAAGCCGCAGGAGGAACCGAAGTACCAAGCCCACAGAAGCCCGGTGTAGCTTGCCAGTACCCGAGTGAGTACAAAGCACATGACAACGCGTACGGTGAACTCAATAAGTGTTTCCACGAAGAATGTGAAGCTCTTTCCAAGTCCGCGGAGCAGACCGCCGATTGTTATAATAAAGCAGATTGGCAGGTATACCGGGGAGATTATCCTGAGAAAGTTTACGCCTGCTTCAATAGCCAGTACTTCCCGTTCACCGTCAAGGAACAGGTTTAAAAGCGGGTTGGGGATTAACTGGAACAGTGCGATAACAATAAACGTACAGCCTAAACACAGTGCAGTTGAAATTTTAAAGCCCGTGCGCACGCGGTCATATTTGCCGGCACCGTAACACTGTGCCGCAAAGCTTGCAAGTGCGGTGCCCAGAGTATTAAAGCACATATATGCGAAATTGTGGAGCTTTGAGGCTGCCTCATACCCGGCGATTATCTGTGTGTCATATGTATTCAGTATTGATTGTACAATAGTGTGGGTTATTGCAACGCAGCTCTGCTGGAAGATTGTGGGGAGGGCGACCTTTGCCATCTCACTGAGCATTTTGGTGTCAAAATATTTAAACGCCTCAGCACTTTCTATTTTGTGTATCCGGCGTATTACGAGTATGACGGACAGTATGGC
>CAJFTV010000144.1 GCA_904420055.1 Candidatus Alloscillospira gallinarum
TCCGTCGGCCACTGCAAATTCAAGTATCTGCCTTACAAGTTCAGACGTCTCCTCGCTAACGACCTGCCGCACAGTGGTCGGCTCATGCACCTCCACGACATTCCCATCGGCATCGGTTATACTGCTCACAACATATGGCTGCATGAGGTATCCGCCGTTACATGCGGCACACATTCCGGTTGCCATCTGTATTGGAGTGATGGCGAAGGTCTGGCCGAAAGATGTCGCCGCCGCCTGAGACTGGTTCTCCGGGTCAACAAATACTTCTCTTGGCCACCACTGGCTCATTGCCTCGCCTGCCAGGTCTATACCTGTCTCGTCAAAAAAGCCAAATGCGTCCAGATACTCCCAGAATGCCTCGGCTCCCAGCTTCTGTCCTATGGTCACAAATGCGCAGTTGCAGGAGTTTTTCACCGCCTCTTCCAGTGTCTGCGTTCCATGTCCGGAGTGTTTCCAGCAGTTAACCGGCTCACGTCCCACAACATCTATCTTGCCGCTGCAGTAAAACGTGTCATCCAAAGAGATTACTCCCTCTTCAAGGGCGGCGGCAAGAGTAATAGTCTTAAATACCGACCCCGGCTCATACGTGTCGGACAGAGCCTTATTTCTCCACTGCTTTAAAAGAGCCTCTGACTCTGCCTCACTGCGCTCCTCCTCGTCCTCAATCTGGTCAAGTTCCGCCTGAACGTCGTCGCTTACAGTCAGATAGTCGTTCAAGTCATAGTTGCCGTAACTCGCCATTGCCAGGACCTCTCCGGTGTCCGGGTCCATTGCGATGCAGGCCGCTCCGTTTTGAATATCGTAGTCATTTATGGCCTGTTCGAGGTTTTTCTCCACAATATTTTGTATGGTAACATCTATAGTAAGATTTAAGTTGTCCCCGTTTTCCGCATCGTAGTAATTCTCAAAGTCGGTGAGCAGCATATCGGTTCCCGCGGCATTTTTCAGGCGGACAATTCTGCCGTTTTCCCCCTGAAGCTCCTCGTCATACATGGCCTCAATTCCCTCAAGCCCGTAGTTGTCCGTTCCCACGAAACCGATGACGTGACAGGCAAGGGTGCTGTATGGATATGTCCTCTTTATGTCCGCCTCAAGATGTACGCTTTTCAGTCCGTTCTCGCTTATAAACTCCCGGACCTGAGTGGCCAGGTCATCATCAATTTTCGTGCGTATCGTCTTGTACCATGAGGAGGTGTCTTTTGTCTTTTCCAGTATGGAATCATAGTCCACGTCCAGAATTTCAGACAGGTTTCGCGCTATGAACTCCGGGTCCTCCTCATACAGCTGCATCTCATATGGGCTGATAAAGACCGTCTCAACAGAGGAACTCATTGCCAGCACCTTGCCGTTGCGGTCATATATTGTGCCTCTCTGTGCGTTTACAACCGATTCACGGGTCTGCTGTTCCACGGCAATTTCCTCATAATAGTCGTGTTTTATCACCTGGAGGTAAAACAGCCGCACCGCAAGAACTAAAAACGCAACTATGCCGCACACTGCCATTAAAACCAATGTGCGGCTGAGAGTTTCTTTATCTGTTCTCTGTATTTTTCTTCTTCTCTTATTATTTCCTTCCATCGGGGGTCTCCTTTAATCTCTGGCATAAAGGTTCTCGCCGCCGCATAACACGGCAGCCTTACGTGGCAAGTTTCTTAAAACAGTATATTACACTATTTATTTGAAATATTCCACAATAGAACTTATAAGATTTGATAATCCCCCTGCGCTGTCATCGTCATTATTCACAACAACAGCCCTGTCCTCTGCATGTGTGTCAATATTTGTTATCTGGTTGTCGGCAGGCTTGTCCATGCCAAGCTTTGTCGTGGCATACGCCTCAACCTCATTTATGTCAAAAGCTTCCTCGTACTGAATGGTGAGCTTGCGCTGCTCCTCCGTGAGCTCCTCCACCTGGGACCTGAGCTCAACTGTCCCTGCCGCCGCAGCCGTATAACTCACATATGTCATAAGCAGCATAACCATCATAACCACAACCGCTGCAAACCCAAAAATGGAAAACAGGGATATGCTGTAATAGCTCTGCGGCTTTTTCGCCGGACGTGGCACCGGCTGCTGCTGTTTCTCCTGACTCTCTTCCCAATCCTGAAACTGCGGCGCCGCAAGGTCATAAGCGGCATTGCCGTCGTACATAACTTTTCTGCTGTATTCTCTGGTGTCGTACTGTGAGGCCATTTTCTGTCCTTTCTCTATACTCTCTCAGCAATTCTGAGCTTTGCGCTACGAGAGCGTGGATTGCGTTCAATCTCGTCTTCCTCCGGAGTAATCGGCTTGCGTGTAACCGAGCGGAGTGTCTGTACAAATCCGCACACGCACACGGGAAAGTCCTTTGGACACGTGCACCCTTTTTCACATGAAGCTATAGCGGATTTTACAATTCTGTCCTCTAAAGAGTGAAAGCTTATCACACAGAGCCGCCCGCCTTTATTAAGCCTTGACGGCGCCGCCCTGAGCATTCGTGATACCGCTCCCAGTTCGTCATTAACCGCGATTCTTATAGCCTGGAACGTCCGTTTTGCCGGGTGCTGTTTTTCCCGCAGCGCCGCTGGAGGCATAGCCCGCTTTATTACGTCCACAAGCTGAAAAGTGGTGTCAAGTTTCCCTCTTTCTCTCTGCCTTACTATCTCTCTCGCAATTTTTCCGGCAAAGCGTTCTTCGCCGTACTCGTAAATCATCTTTTTTAGCTCGTCCTCAGGCCAGGTATTTACGATATCCCGGGCTGTCAGTGCCCCATCCCTGTCCATTCTCATGTCCAGAGGCGCATCATGCATGTAGGAAAATCCCCGCTCCCAGTCGTCAAGCTGCGGCGAGGAAACGCCAAGGTCAAAAAGCATTCCGTCCACGCCGTCTATTCCAAGGCCGTTCAGCACGCTGTCAAGCTCCCCAAAATCGCTTTTTACAATTGTAACCGTGTCTCCAAAGGGACGAAGCCTTTCCCCAGCCTCCTGTATCGCGGTCTCATCTCTGTCTATGCAGATAAGCCTGCCTCCGGAAAGGCGCTTTGCAATCTGCTCCGAGTGGCCTCCCCGTCCAAGCGTCCCATCTACATATATGCCGTCCGGCCGGATTTTCAGCCCCTCAATACACTCGTGTAAAAGTACAGGTATGTGTTCCATCAGAAATCGAGCTCCGTAAACACTTTCGCCAGATTTTCGGGCGTTGTCTCAATGACGTCAATCTCGTTCCAGGTGTCTGTGTCCCAGAACTCCGCCACGTCGCCGTCGCCCACCACCGTGACGTTCTTTTTAAGTCCCGCAAAATCTCTAAGCGCAGCAGGAAGGAGTATCCTGCCCTGGGCGTCCAGCTCACACTTTGCCGCATGGGCAAAAAGCGGGCGCATCTGAATCTGCTTGGACCTGGGCATTGCCTTTATCTTCTCTTCCAGAGCTTTCCAGCCCTCTGAAGAGTAAGCCGTCAGGCATTTTTCCATGGAAAGAGTGACATAAAAGACCTCGCCCAGCTCATCTCTGAGCTTTGCGGGTATGAACAGACGTCCCTTCGCGTCCAAGCTGTGCGGATATACGCCTGTCATCTATGTCCCTCCTCTCCAAATAAGTGGGATTTTAACACATTTTAAACCACTTTCCCCCACCTGTCCTTTGATTATAATACATTTTCAGAAAAATTCAAGTGTTTTAAGGAAATTTAATAAAAAGAATTATACCCGGAAAAGTCCGAAATCCAGGGCTGCCTGAGATTAAAAATACCCGGTGGAGACAGCTCTCCACCGGGTAAAGCGCAGTGCTTTTTCCACTTGCAAAAAAGCGCTTGAAAGCGCCATATTACGTCACTTTTTCCGCTGTTTAACCAAAACATGCAGTCGTCCGCCGCATCATCTTTTCTGAGAATACGCAGACGCTTCAGGCAGCAAAAAAGCAGGCCCCAAAATTGGGACCTGCTAAAATTTGGCAGTAATTACTCCTCGGTCTCTTCCTCTTCGGAAATCTCCTCAGCACGCACCCTGTTTGACATTGCGCCTATGGCACTTCTGAAACTCGCCCGTGAGGCGCGCGTCTCCTCCAGCGCCTTTGCAATAGCCTCCTCCGTGCGTCTTAATGTGTCGTCCACGTACTCGTTTGCGGCGCGCTTCAACTCACTTGTGTTCCGCTCCGTGCTGGCCAGCAGCTCCGTGCTTCTGGCCTTTGCAGTCTTGTAAATCTCCTGTTCGTTTACAAGCTGCTTTGCGCGCTCCTCTGCGGCTTTTTTAATTGTATCCGCTTCACGCTTTGCATTTGAAATAAACTCAGCCCTCGCGTCAACAAGGCGCCTTGCCTCTGCAAGCTCTGTGGGGAACTGGGCTTTCATCTCGTCGATTATATCCAGCGCCCTGTCTCTCTCCAAAACACACTTGTCCGAGCTTAAAGGCAGGCTCTTTGCCTCCTTAATGAGGCTGTACAACATTTCCAATAATTCCTGAACGCCATTTCCCATAATAATCTCCATTCTGCCGCCCACTTGTCGGCGCGCAAAAGCTTGCATCTCCCCGGCGGCTGACGGAGATTTCTGCATGCGCCGCTGTCGCCGCCTTTTAATGGCCGGACGGCAGGCCGTTTAAATTTCACCCCACAGCGAGCTTTATACGCTGCTGGATTTCAGCTTGTCCTTTATGTCGTCCATAATCTCCACCGGGACAAATTCGCTCAAATCTGCACCGTATTTGCCCAGCTCTTTTACAACGGTAGAGCTTAAATATGTATACTTCTCACTTGAGGCCATGAACATCGTCTCAATTCCCGGCTCCAGCTTTTTATTCGCGAGGGCCATCTGGAATTCCCAGTCAAAGTCAGATACCGCCCGAAGCCCTTTTATTATGGCACAGGCTCCACGGCTTTTCGCATAGTCAACCAAAAGCCCGTCAGAGGTGTCAACCTCTACGTTTTCAAAGCGCTTTACACAGCGCCGTATAAGCTCCACCCGCTCGTCACGGGTAAACATGGGCTTTTTATCAGCGTTGACCATAACGCATACATATACTCTGTCAAAAATACCGGCCGCCCGCTTTATTATGTTGAGATGGCCAAGGGTAATCGGGTCAAAACTCCCCGGATAAACGGCTATCTTCATTCGCCGGCCTCCCTGATGATTGTGGTAATCTTAATCTTACCATATCTGTATTCCTTTTTGAGACGGTATGGGGCATGTATCTCCCCAAGCTGTCTGTCTGCTTTAGACTCGCACAATATTATACCATTTTCTCTCAATATGTCAAACTCTATTATTTTTTTTACTGCCTCGTCCAAAAGAGGGGTATCATACGGCGGGTCAACAAAAATAACGTCGTATTTTCCGCACCGCTCTAAAAATGCCAGAGCGTCCGTCCGGATTATTTCAGTACCCTCCCCCATTTTGCAGGCGGTTACGTTTTCCTTTACAATGCCAATCGCCTGCTGGGACGCATCGACAAAGGTGACAAATGCCGCTCCGCGGCTCTTGGCTTCAATTCCCATCTGCCCTGTTCCGGCAAAAAGGTCCAGCACCCGCCGCCCCTCAATATCAAACTGGATTATATTGAAAACAGACTCCTTCACCATATCCGTTGTAGGGCGAATGTCCATGCCCACCGGCTCCCGGAGCTTTCGCCCCCTTGATGTTCCGCTTATTACTCTCAAGTTTACTCCTCCCCCACTTTGGGCTTTTTCTTGCTGTGAAAATAATCGTATACAGCTCCGGCGGCGTCTCTCGGCACCACCTGCAAAAGCTCGTCCATCTCAGCTCCCGCTATGGCCTTCATGCTTCCAAAACGCTTTAAAAGCGCATTTTTCCGTTTCTCTCCCACACCCGGTATTGACTCAAGGCGCGACTTATAGCTGTTTTTTGACCGGAGAGAGCGGTGATACTCTATTGCAAACCGGTGAGTCTCCTCCTGAATACTTCCCACAAATGCAAATACCGCGGGATTTCCAACAATACCTATCTCCATTCCCTCAGGTGTTATAAGGGCACGCGTCCTGTGGCGGTCGTCCTTTACCATACCGAATATGCTCACCGGCACGCCTGCCTCCTGGGACGCCTCAACAGCCATTGAGGCGTGAACAGCGCCGCCGTCAATAAGCATGAGATCCGGCAAGGGCGCAAACTTCTCGTCTCCCTCTTTATACCGCATCAGCCTGCGGTATACAACCTCTTTCATACTGTGAAAATCGTCCTGCTCTGTGAGAGTCTTTATTTTAAACTTTCTGTAATCCTTCTTTTTTGGTCTGCCGTGCTGGAAAACAGTCATGGACGCCACCATTGCCTCCGAGCCGGTGTTTGATATATCAAACGCCTCAATCCGCTCCGGCATACCTGCAAGCCCGAGATTTTCCATGAGCCACTGGAGGGTTTTAAGTGTCTTTTCCTCTTTTGTGGTAGCCCTTTCCGTCTCCTCCCGCGCGTTTACACAGGCCGCATCCACAAGACGCCGTTTTTCACCCCGCTGAGGGCACATAATATACACTCTCTTTCCGCTGCTCTCCGAAAACATCTGCTCCAGCTCTCCGGCGTCCGGCAGCTCCGCAGGCAGAAAAATATTTTTCGGGTACACGCCGCGCCGCTCGTAATACTGACGCAAAATCCCCGACAGAGCCTCTCCGTCCTCCTCCATAGGCGTCTCAATCAGCTCAAAATCCTTGTCTAAAAGGTCGCCGCCGATATAGTGCAGCACCACAAAACAGCTCTTTGCCGTCCCACGGTAAAAGCCCACGGCGTCCGTATCCGCGGCGCTGCCGGCGACAACACGCTGCTTTTCTGTAAGCGCCTTTATTGCCTTTATCCTGTCCCGCTTTTCAGCCGCAAGCTCAAATCTTAAATTTTCCGCGTCCTCCGCCATCTCCTTTTGGAGCTCTGACAAAAGTCCGTGCGTCCTGCCCTCAAAAATCAGCATTGCCGTATGCACGGCTTTCTGATAATCACTTTTATCAACATCCTCAAGGCAGTAGCCCATGCACGTGCCCATATGGTAGTTGAGACATGGCCGCTCCTTTCCAATGTCCCGCGGGAATTTCCGGCTGCACGTTGGGAGCTTCAGGGCTTTTTTAACAGCGTCAATAGCGTTTTTCGTCATGCTTCTGCCGCCATACGGGCCGAAATATTTCGCCCCGTCCTTACCCGGCTTCGACACAATAGAAAAAGTGGGGTATTCCTCGCTTAAGTCCACCCTTATAAACGGATATCCCTTGTCGTCCTTCAGCAGAATATTATACCGCGGCATATGGTGTTTTATAAGGGAGTTTTCAAGCACCAGCGCCTCAAACTCAGAGCCGGCGATTATGACGTTAAAGTCTGCTATTTTGGATATCATGGCCTCTGTCTTTGCGTTGTGCTCACCCACAAAATAGCTGCTTACCCTGTTCCTGAGAAGCTTCGCCTTTCCCACGTAAATCACCCCGCCGGACTTGTCCAGCATAATGTAAACTCCGGGCTGCAGCGGGAGCTTTCTCGCCTTTTCCCTAAGCTTTTCAATCATTAAAACGCCTGTCCCCCTTTATGGACACCTAAAAAACTTATGGGCCTGCCGGAGAGCAGACCCATTCGTCCGATAAACCTTATTCATTAAAATTGCTCTGAATCAGCCGCACAAGCTCGTCAACGGCTTCCTGCTCGTCAGCTCCGTCTCCAACAATGCATATCTCTGTTCCCTGTACAACTCCAAGGGAGAGAACGCCCAAAAGGCTTTTTGCATTCACTCTGCGCTCGCCCTCTTCAATCCAGAGGCCACATTTATATTCATTCGCCTTCTGTATCAGGTATGTCGCAGGTCTGGCGTGCAGCCCGACCTCATTCGCAACCGTCACTGTCTTACTGTACATAAGAATACCCCCAGTAATAATTAAATGTCATCCGCTCATACAGATTTCACTACAATATACTTTAACAAAGCATACCCATAACGTCAAGATAAATATTAACCAAATTTCACATTTCAGTTAATATTCTCTCTATTTAGCAGGAGTATAGTAGTCAAATTAGACAGATTTTCTGAGCAAAAATATTAAAAACCGACAAAATCAGGTCAAGTGTCATTTCGCCGTTTTTCTGCTTGAAAACGCCTGGGTTCCAAGCGTCCACAAGGGTATTAAAAAAAGATAAAAGGCAAACAGAACACTCTCTTTCGGTGCCCCAACCGATGCCAGCGGCACAGCTCCGGCAATAGACCATGGCACAAGGGGAGAAACCACCACAGCCGAATTTTCAAGGTATGAGGCCATGTCCTCCTTTCTCTTCACCGCCGGGCCGCAGAGCTGATTTGTCAGCATAATAGCAAGGGTCTGATTGCAGGCCACCGCAGCCGAAACGGCAGAGGTTATAAGTACAGAGCCAAAAGGCGTCACCTTTTCACCCAGACGGGATACAAGGCGTCCTGCACTGTTTAAAAAACCAGTGCCGTTAAACATTCCCGAATAGCTTGAGGATATGCACACAATACAGAAAACCTGTACAATTGACACAATACCTCCCCCCTGCATAAGCCGGGCAAGCTCGCCGCTCTCCGGGCTAAAACCGTTCCATATCAGCTCCGGCAGAGCCGTCAGGGCAGTTTTCTGTACACACACCGCCGCTAAAACTCCGCACAGGGAACTTACCGCCAGGGTAATCTTCACATTAACTCGGCACACTGCTAAAATTATAACCGCGGCGACGGGCAGGAGTGTAAGCGGCGACAGGCTGAAATTTTCGGCCAGAATTTCCCGTGTGCCTGCGGAGGCGCCGGTCCCGCCAAAGGACATGCCCAAAACCGTGTAGACCGCACAGGTGACTGCAAACGGCACCGCCGCCGTCCGCATCATTTTCTTTATATTTGAGTATAGGTTTGTCCCGGTGACCTCACTGACTAAAAGGGCGCTCGTAGACACAGGCGAACACCTGTCACCGAAATACACCCCGGCCAGGATAGCTCCGCCGGCGTAAAACTCAGGTATTCCCATGCTTCTTGACATTGTCATGCATATTACACCTATTGTGGCCGCGCTGCCGAAAGACGTACCCGTTAAAAATGACACAAGACAGCACATTAAAAATGAGGCAAGCAGCATAACCGACGGCATGCACAGCGCAGATGCGTAATAGACAATACAGGCTATCGCCCCGCAGGCACGCCACACCGCAGTAATTACCCCTATCAGAACAAATGTAATCAGTATATTTTTAACCGTTTTCACCCCCGACATGGCAAAAAACGCCATTTCTTTAGCGCTCTTCCCCCTTTTAAGGCCATATCCAAAGAACAGTAAAAAACCGAATGCCATGGCATACAAAACCGAAATCCCCGAAAAAACGCAGGCGAGAAGTCCCGCGGCAAAAATTCCAAGAAGTAAAAATTCCATCTATCTGCCTCCCAGGCAATTATACCGCCGTCTTTTCCAGTTTACAAACTGGAATTATTCGATATAATATACAGCAAAAACACTGTAATGGAGGACAACATGAATTTTCTGCCGATGTATTATTTCACCGTCGTCACCGAGAAAGAAAGCATAAACAAGGCGGCGCAAAAGCTTCACATAACACAGCAGACCTTGAGCGCCCACATGGCCGCCATTGAGAAAGAGTTAAACTGCACCCTCTTTTACCGCCGTCCCAGGTTCTCACTCACTTACGCGGGAGAAAAATTTTACCAATATGCCAGAGGCTTTATCCGCATGTACGATACAATGCTGAAAGAGTTTGCCGATATATCCGGCAGTGAGAGCGGTACTATAAGCGTGGGCATTGGCCACACAAGAAGCCGCGTTTTAATGCCTGAAATTCTGCCGTCATTCTGCCGTGAATACCCGTTTATACAGGTCAACATAAAGGAACAGCGAAACGACACTCTTCTGCAAAATCTCTTTGACGGCAACGCTGACCTCATTATAGGCGATATTCCCCGGGACATGCCTGAAATTGAGGTACGGCCGCTGTACAGGGAAAAAATGCAGCTTGTTATCCCCAAAAGCCTTTTACACGGAGAGTTTAGCCCCTCAGCCCTTGGGGAACTGCCTTTCATTTTAGGCGCTCCCCACGACATCGCCGGGCGCATAGGCAGAGAGTTCTTAAAACAGCACGGGGCCGTGCCTCCAGCCGCAGCCTCGTCCGATAACATGGAGACAATTCTTGCAATGTGCCTGCGCGGGGCAGGCGCAAGCTTCTGCTCTGATTTGATACTGCATGAGACATTATCCCGTAAGGACCTTGACAAGCTGCTTGTCATACCTCTGAAGAGCGAATTTGAAATTAAAATTGCCTGGCTCAGGCGTGAGTACCTTCCGCGCCATATGGCCCTTTTTATACAGCATGCCGAAAATAATCTGGCGGAGCTTTATTCTTCTTAAAGCTCCGCCGGAATGCTATTTTAATTCAACCACGGTGACTCCCGTCTCACCCTCGCCGTATCTGCCGAGGCGGAAGCTCTTAATTCCCCGCTCCCGTCGGAGACAGTCGTGCACGGCCTGTCTTAACGCGCCGGTCCCCTTGCCGTGAATTATGGTCACGGTATTCAGCTTCGCCATTTTAGCGCTGTCGATAAACCGCTCCACAACCGGTATGGCCTCGTCTGTCATCATGCCCCTTATGTCAAGCTCCGGCTTTACTGCTTTTGCCCTCAGCTCAGGTGTGTACGAGGATTTCGACCCGCTTTTCGGCTTTTGCGCTTTCTGTCCCTCAACAAGGCGCACCTCGTCCTCTTTTGCGGTTATCTTTAAAATGCCCGCCTGGAGAGTTAATGTGCCGTCCTCGCCTTTGGAGATTACCTCTGCCGTTGTACCCACAGAAACAAGTCTCACAGTATCTCCCGGCTTTACCGGCCTTGAGGACGGAGGCGGCGCCTCCTCTCCCTCCTGTATGCCAAGCTTTTCCTCCGTGTCGTTTAACGTCTTATATACACCGGCACGACGGGAGTTCAATTTCTGCCAGTCCTCTTTTTCCGCCGACTTTTTCATGTCGGAGAGCTCCGAAAATACCAGTTCAGCCGTACTTCTGGCCTCTGCAATTATCCTGTCTGCCTCACGTTTCGCAATAACCGCGGCTTTTTCTCTCTCCCGCTCGGTCTCTTCACGCAGTTTTTTTATGCGCTCCTCGCTTTCGGAAATAGCCTGCAGCTTCCTTTTAATCTCGCTGTCCTCGTGCTCCATCTTCTGCCGCGTCTCTTCAAGGTTCTGCAAGACCTCCTCAAAAGACGCATTTTCAGAGTTCACACGGCTCTGCGCATCTTTTATAACTCTCTCCGGCAGACCAAGCCGCCTTGATATTGCAAAGGCATTGCTCTTTCCCGGCACGCCTATGAGAAGCCGGTAGGTTGGCCGCAGAGTCTCCACGTCAAACTCACAGGAGGCGTTCTGAACGCCTTCAGTCGTTGTGGCGTACATCTTCAGCTCCGCATAGTGGGTAGTGGCGGCAATGTGCGCCCCGGCACGTCGTGCGTCCTCAATTACGGCTATCGCCAGAGCCGCCCCCTCCACCGGGTCAGTACCGGCTCCCAGCTCGTCAAACAGCAAGAGTGTATTGTCACCGCATTCGTCAAGTATTTTTACAATCGTCGTCATGTGCGCTGAGAATGTGGACAACGACTGCTCAATCGACTGTTCGTCGCCTATATCCGCAAGAATTTTCTCAAAAACCGGAACACAGCTGCCGTAATTTGCCGGTATGTGCAGCCCGCACTGGGCCATGGCGCAAATAAGCCCTATCGTCTTAAGGGTGACAGTTTTTCCTCCGGTATTCGGCCCTGTTATGACAAGGGTGTCAAACTCGTCTCCCAGTGTCACGTCTATTGGCACCGCAGACTTTTGCGGCAAAAGCGGGTGCCGCGCCTTTTTAAGTATCAGCTTTCCCGTATCCGATATTTCCGGCTCATCACCGTTTAGCTTATACGACAGCTTTGCCTTGGCAAATATGAGGTCAAGCTCAATAAGCGTCTTGTAGTCGCTCACAATGTCCTCCTTGTGGGAGGCCACCTCTCCGGATAGCTCCGCCAGTATCCTGTCAATCTCCTTCTGCTCCTTTGCAAGAAGCTCGCGTATTTCATTGTTTGCCTGTACGGCGGACATGGGCTCAATAAACAGTGTTGCCCCCGAGGAGGATATGTCGTGTACAAGTCCAGGCACCGCGGACTTGTACTCCGCCTTTACCGGCACCACATACCTGTTGTTTTTCATTGTGATTATGGGGTCCTGTAAGTACTTTGAATAAGCCGGTGAGGTTATGACCTTATTTAATGCCTGGCGTACCTTATCCCCGGCAATACGCATGTGCCTGCGGATATCCATAAGCTCACGGCTGGCACTGTCGGCAATCTCGTCCTCGCTTATTATGGCGCCGGATATTTTTTTCTCAAGATACTTGTTGCCATGAAGCCCGTAAAACAGGTAGTCAATTGCAGTGGGCTCCTGCCGGTCCTCTCCCGCATATTTCATTGCGCTCTCGGCATAGCGCAGAACCGACGCAATGTCCATAAGTTCCCGGCAGTTAAGCGTACCGCCCCTGTCCGCCCGGGATACTGAGCCGGATACGTCCTGTATACCGCCAAGGGACAGGCTGCCGCGCAGCTCCATCATCTTCTTTGCGGCGGTTGTCTCCTTAAGACTGCTCTCCACCTCAAATCTGTCTGTTGAGGGTACAA
>CAJFTV010000145.1 GCA_904420055.1 Candidatus Alloscillospira gallinarum
CCTATTATAAAAAGACTTGGGCCTGCGGAGGGAATACAATGCTTGACAACATACCTTCTCAACAAGCAATAGCGGAATTGCTGGGACAATCGCTGTTTGAAGTCTGGCAGGATTTATGCGCGGTGATTGATGAGAAATACGAAATGGACCGATTGTGGAATACTGGAGGCAAGAAGTGGACCTATGAGTATAAATACCGCAGAGGCGGAAAAACGCTTTGCGCTCTGTATGCAAAAAGCAATTGCATCGGCTTTTTGGTTGTTTTTGGCAAAGATGAGAGGACAAAATTTGAGGATATAAGAGAAGGTCTCTCCGATGCCGTTTGCCGGAAGTATGATGAGGCACAAACCTACCGTGATGGCAAATGGGTGATGTTTGAACCAACTGATGCGGCTGAGTTTGAGGATTATATGCGGCTGCTGACCATTAAACGAAAGCCAAATCGGAAGTAACGATTTCAGCAGGCATGTCGCTTCAAATTAAAAGGACTGAAGCTCCAAATTTTCAAAGTAATGCTTCTTGTCAAAAATAATTTTATAACCGTTTTGCAAGACTTTTTTTGTCCCGTCATCTAAGGGCCTTTTTATCCAGGATGGGTCAACAAGCCCAAACTCAATTTCCCGTTCATCTTTATACCACGCGCGAATAGATGTACAGGCACCATAAAATTCTGTCTGCTTTTTATAAACATCTCCAAATTCCTGAACGAAATTTGGTTTTGCTGCCATTTCACTTTTATTTGATGTAATAATAACGACATCTATATCGGAATCCTGCCTGTAAGTTCCGTTTGCGTAAGAACCCACAATAATAATGCTCTCAATATGCGGGGTGTTTAACGCAAATTTCCGGAGTGCATTGAGAAAATCCTTGAACATAATCTTTGCTCCTGACTGTTCACATTTTTTATTATGTATTATATCATGATATTCTGGTGGAGCTGTTTATTTTTCAATAGTATGTTTATGTGGGTATGATTAATATTTTTTAAGTGGAGGTATGTTTATGTTTTACGAGACTGAGAAAAACGACCATGGACTGGCCAGACCGCCGTTTAAATCATGCGTTGTGCCGCGGCCGATTGGCTGGCTTTCCACCCTTAGCGCCGACGGTACGGCAAATCTTGCTCCCTACAGCCAGTTTACAAACCTGACTTTTGACCCTCCCTATGTTTTGGTTTCAATAAATCAGGGGTCGCAGTCACAGCGGAAGGACACCACCGTCAATATTGAGGAGACCGGGGAATTTGTATACAACATGGTGACATATGACCTCCGCGAGGCCCTGAATATTACGGCCGCCGGTTTCCCGCCGGAGGTGGACGAGTTTGAGATGGCAGGGCTTACAAAAGAGCCGTCGGTTCTCGTGAAGCCGCCCCGGGTGAGAGAGTCCCCAATACAGTTTGAGTGCAGATACGTCCAGACCATACGTCTCCCCGGCGAAGGGAGAGTAGGCACTGCGGATATCATAATCGGAAAGGTCGTGGGTGTGCACATAAAAGACGAGTTTATAACAAAAGACGGCAAAATTGACATCTTGAAGATTAGGCCGCTGGCCCGCCTGGGGTACAGTGACTATACATATGTGGACAACGCGTTTGAGATAAAGCCCTCGGAACTTGCGGGGAAGAGTCCGGACCTCGCCTTTGGCCTTGAGGGGGCAACGGGCAGTATGCCCAAGGAGTGAGAGGACAGAAATGTTTTTACGCATACCCTTTGTATTGGCAGACATGTTATTTTTGCATTAGCTTATCCTTGACGTAAAACATGCAAAAATGTACAATAAAAATATGCGGAAAATCATTTTTAAAGGAGGACGATATAATATGGCATTTGACATAAACGGGTTTTACAATGAGCTTGATGAGTATTACGGCAGGTATGACAACGCCGCGACGGAAAAGTTTTTAAAGGACAGCCTTGCAAAGGTAGAGGAGTATATGATTATACCCTCCAGCTGCAGCAGCTGCCAGGACCACTCGGACAAGACGGCTGAAGAGAAGTATGAGGAATTTACCGATGTTGAGAAGAAATGGATAATTGAGTGCAGCGACGCGAGAATTGCCGTTTTAAATGAGATGGCCTGCTTCTACCGCGGGGTAAGCAATTGGGAGGCGTGCATTGCCGCTTTTGACGATGTTAAAAGCGAGATGGAGATGCGCGGCCTTGAAAAGTCCAACGAATACGCCGTTGTAATTTTGAACATGGCCGGCGCCTACAGGCTTATGGGAAAATTTGATGAGGCTCTGGCGGCGTTTAAAGGCGCCGCGGACATCATGGACGCCAACGGTGATGCGACTGATTATGAATATGCGGGGCTTTACAACAACACCGGCCTTGTGTATCAGGATATGGGCGATATGGACAAGGCTGCGGAGCACTTTGAAAAAGCCCTGACATATCTTGTAAAGGTACCGGACAACGACGCGGAGATTGCAACAAATCAGGCGAACCTTGCTGTGGCCTACTATAACGCGAAAAAGCACGATAAGGCCATGGAATGCCTTGACAAAGCCCTCTCTATTTTTGAGACGCTGGACGGCGGCTTAAATCCCCACTACGCCGGGGCGCTCAACACAAAGGCGGTTATGCTGTTTAACACCGGAGACGCAAAAGGAGCCGCAGAGAATTTTGAAAAGGCGGCTGAGAAAACGAAGCTCATTTTCGGAGAGAACAAGGACTATGTCACGGCCTGCCGGAACTGCTCGTTTGCATATGAGAAGCTGGGAGACGGAGAAAAAGCAGAGCAGTATAAAGAACTTGCCCGGGCGGCAGAGGAAAAAATAGGCAAATAAAGGTTGAGGGGCCGGTCTGCATGTTGCAGTCCGGCCCTTTTTTTGTTACACTGAAATGACAGTTACAGTAAATAACAGAGGAAATATTTGCCGCAGGTGGAGATAAAAGTGGAAGAATTGCAAGAGATAATACGTCTGCATGGGACATTATACCCGTACATGGAGCCGGAGGATTTAATTAAGCTAATATATCAGGGAGAATTCGGGGCGGAGGAGGACGTATCCGACCCGGATAAAACTCTGGATAAGATAAGGGTCCGTATGGAAAACGCGGCGGAGTACCCGGGAGAGCAGCTTGTGACGGATATCGGGGGAGGATTTGTGCGATTATCGCTCCAAAAGGCGCGGAGAGCGGGTCTGACGCCTGAGGCTGTGAACGCGGCGCACATTTTTTCCGTGGCGCATGCAAAGGGGGACCGGAGCCGTTTTGAGGAAAAACTCCGGCTTGCCTCCGGAATAATAGACGGTGAAAAACTCTTTTCATTTACAGGCGGGGAGTTTAAAGACCGCTGTGCCGGGTATCTTAAGGACGGGGGCGGAGTTATATGCCACTCGGACGTTTACATGGAAAAGTACGGCGACGGATATGCAGTTGTGGCCAAGTGGCTTACACAAGAGTGGTGTAAAGGGGAGTAAAACGGTAAAGGAGGTTGCGGCATGGGTTTTGTACATCTTCATGTCCACAGTGAATACAGCCTTTTAGACGGCGCGTGCCGTATAAAGGACCTTGTAAAACGGGCGGCGGACCTGGGCCAGACGGCGGTGGCGATAACGGACCACGGCGTAATGTACGGCGCCGTAAATTTTTATAAAGAGGCAAAAAAGGCGGGCCTTAAGCCCATAATAGGCTGCGAGGTATATGTGGCGGCACGGTCCCGGTTTGACAAGGACAGAGAGCTTGACTCAAACCGCTACCATCTTGTGCTCCTGTGCAGGAACAATACGGGATATAAAAACCTCTGTCAGCTCGTCAGCTGCGCTTTTACAGAGGGATATTATATAAAGCCCCGGGTTGACATGGAGCTTTTAAGGCAGCACAGCGAGGGACTGATTGCCCTGTCGGCCTGTCTCGCCGGGGAAATTCCGCGGCTTTTGCAGGACGGAAATTATGAGGCGGCGAAAAACAAGGCCCTACAGATGCGTGAGATTTTCGGAGACGATGGGTTTTACCTGGAGCTTCAGGACCACAAAATAGCGGCCCAGCAGGAGGTAAACCGCGGGCTTATGAGGATAAGCCGGGAGACGGAGATACCACTGGTTGTGACAAACGATGTGCACTATCTCACCCGTGATAACTGGGAAGCCCAGGACGTTCTTCTATGTATCCAGACTGGAAAAACCGTGGACGATACCGACAGAATGAAATTTGAGACGGACGAATTTTTCTTGAAGTCGGAGCGGGACATGCGCGCCCTCTTTCCGGATATGCCTGAGGTCGCGGACAACACGGTTAAAATTGCGGAAATGTGCAATATGGACTTTGAGTTCGGCCACTATCATCTGCCGGAGTTTAAGCTGCCTGAGGGAGTGGACAGCTTTGACTACCTTAGGGAAAGGTGCGCCGAAGGGCTTGCGAGAAGATACGGGGAAAACTGTCCTGAGGTCAAAAAGCAGCTTGAATATGAGCTGGACATGATTAATAAAATGGGCTTTACAGACTATTTCCTCATAGTTCAGGATTTTGTAAACTATGCAAAAAACCAGGGCATACCTGTAGGGCCGGGGCGCGGCTCCGCCTCGGGCAGTGTTGTGTCCTACTGCCTTGGGATTACCGACGTTGACCCCGTAAAATACACCCTGTACTTTGAACGCTTTTTAAACCCGGAGCGCGTCAGTATGCCGGATATCGACATGGATTTCTGTGAGCGCCGCCGGGGAGAGGTAATAGATTACGTAAAGAGAAAATACGGTGAGGACCACGTGGCCCAGATAGTCACGTTTAACACCCTCAAGGCGAAGAATGCGGTGCGCAGCGTTGCAAAGGTCATGGGCCTTACGTTTTCAGAGGAAAACGAGCTGGCAAGAGAAATTCCAAACGTGATGAACATAAAGCTGGGACAGGCGCTGGAGACTTCCAAAAAGCTGCGTCAGATGTACGACAGTGACGAGAGAATAAAAAGGGTCATTGACATCGCAATGGAGCTGGAGGACATGCCGAAGGACTCCGGGACACACGCGGCGGGCGTTGTTATAACCAAAAATCCCGTGAGCGAGTATGTGCCGCTTACCCTGTCAAAGAAAGACGACTCAATAGCCACACAGTATGTCATGACCACACTGGAGGAACTGGGCCTTCTCAAAATGGACTTTCTTGGCCTGAGAAACCTCACTGTCATTGACGACGCGGTAAAGACAATTAGAAAGAAAAATCCGGACTTTGACATACACAAAATTCCGGACGATGACCGTGAGACTTATGCCATGCTCTCAGCCGGAAAGACCTCCGGTGTGTTCCAGATGGAGTCCGCGGGAATAACTGCCGTGTGCGTTGGCCTTGGACCGAAGAGCATTGAGGATATTACCGCTATAATTGCCCTGTACCGCCCGGGACCGATGGACTCCATACCCCGGTTTTTGGAGAACAACAAGCACCCTGAGAAAATTTCCTATAAGCATGAGAGCTTGAAACCCATACTGGAGGTCACTTACGGCTGTATAGTATACCAGGAGCAGGTTATTGAGATATTCAGGAAGTTGGGCGGTTTCTCTCTTGGACAGGCGGACATGATAAGAAGGGCCATGTCAAAGAAAAAGCAGGCGGAAATTGAAAGGGAGCGCCAGACGTTTATCTACGGCGACAGCGGGAGGGGAATACCCGGCGCCGTTGCAAACGGTATTCCGGAGGCTACGGCCGCCGCTATTTACGACGAGATTCTGGATTTTGCAAACTACGCCTTTAATAAGGCGCACGCTGTGTCCTATGCCATAATCTCATATCAGACGGCCTACCTAAAGTGCCACTACCCGCGGGAGTATATGGCGGCGCTTATGAGCAGCGTGTTGGACAGGGCGGACAAGGTGTCGGAGTACACGGACGAGTGCCGCAGCATGGGAATTAATCTTCTGCCCCCGGACGTAAACGAGTCGGAGGACATGTTTACGGTGTCCGGCGACCACATACGCTATGGCCTTGTGGCCGTCAAGAATATCGGCCGCGGATTTATAAGGGCGGTTATGGAGGAGCGTGACCGGGGTGGCAGGTTTGAGGACTTTGAGGACTTCTGCAGCCGCATGTACGGCACGGAGCTGAACCGCCGTGCGGTGGAGAGCCTTATAAAGTGCGGCGGCTTTGACAGCATGCACGGAAACCGGCGCCAGCTTATGCAGGTGTGCGGATTTGTGCTGGATAGCATTGCCGAGAGCCGCAGGAAAAATATTGACGGTCAGTTCGACCTGTTCGGCGGGGGAGAGGACACGGCACCCGCGGAGAAAATACCCATGCCCCAGGTGGAGGAGTTTTCGAAATCGGAGCTTATCGCAATGGAGCATGAGGTAACGGGGCTGTATATATCAGGCCACCCCATGGACGAGTACCGTAGCCGGGCGAAAAGCGTGGGAGCCGCATCTATCGGCGCTATACTGGCGGATTTTGCCCGGGAGGGCGGCAACATACAGTTTAAGGACGACCAGAAAATAACAGTGGCCGGCGTCATAATTGCCACCAAGACAAAGACCACAAAAAACAACAGCCTTATGGCCTATATAACCCTTGACGACGCCACCGGCACTATTGAGCTTTTGGCGTTCCAGCGGGCGCTGGACCAGGGGGCCGGGTATATTGCGGAGAACTCCGTAGTTTTGGTAACGGGCCGCCTGTCCGCCAGAGACGAGAAAGAACCTCAGATAGTCGTGGACACGGTGCGACCCATATCTGACCTTGACGGAGCCGCGGGAAAAAGTGAAAGTTCCCCCGCGCCCAAAAAGCTCTGGGTAAAAGTGAAGAGCGCGGAAGACCCGGTGTGCACTAGGATAAAGCGACTGCTTGTCATGTTCCCGGGCACGCAGCAGATGATAATTTACTGCGGTGACACAAAAAAGAAATTAGGAGCCCGGTGCGTTATCCACGACGCTCTTGTAAAAGAGTTGGGGGAGATGCTGGGAGAGGAAAATGTGGTAGTCAGGTGAAAAAGACGCCGCAGAGTATATCTGCGGCGTCTGGCTGTTTTTCAGAATTAAGTTTATTTACCGGAAATAAAAGCTGTGACCCGGGGAACGCGTGATATGGCAAAAGAGAGCACTGTGCCGAATACGACGGCGACTGCCCCCTGGACAGAATTGCCAATGACGTTCAGTACTGCCACAGGGAAGCCATAGAGCAGTGTCTCAAACAGGAGATATCCGGCAATCATAATTACCTCTGAGACCAGAGCGGCTGCTATTGTCTTTGCAATTACAGGCAGAGGGAGCTTTTTGTACAGAAGAGATATGCATATTGCCATTAGGCCCTTTATTATAAATGTTGCGGGGGCATAAAACGTGTACCCCAGGAGAAGGTCGGCAAGGGCCGCGCCTACTGCCGCCGCTGCTGCGCCCGGCCAGGTCCCCAGAAAGCAGCACGCCGTGATGATAAAGCAGTCGCCTAAGTTTGCATATCCGCTGCCGGGAAGGGGAAAAACGAGCACATACGTGCCCAAAAAAATTATTGCCGCAGAGAGCGCCGCAAATGTGAGCTTTCGTATTTTTATGTCTTTCATGGGGAAAACCTCGCTTAAAAAATTTTAACTTTCGGTTGTATGGAGTATAACACTGTGGTATAATCCATACAATGATAAAATTGTATGGACAACAATTTTTGGAGGTGAAGCAGGTGTCGGTTAACTCGTTTGAAAACTATCCTCTGTCCTGGCGGCCGGACAAGTCAAAGCTAACAGCGCCTTATTATAAATCTCTCTCGGACGATTTGGAGTACAGGATAATGAGCGGGGAGCTGAAAGAGGGGGCGAAGCTTCCGCCGCAGCGGGAGGTGGCTGACTACCTTGATTTAAATTACACCACGATAACACGGGTGTATGAGAGGCTTAAAAAGAAAGGACTTATTTACGGTGTCGTGGGCCGGGGGACTTTTGTTGCGGGAGATATAAAACCGGCGGAGAGCCCGGAGGTAATTGACCTTGGAGAGGCGAGCGGGTTTGAAAATTACAGCTCAATCGTCATAAAGGCGGCTCAGCGGGTGATGGAGAAGGGTTATCTCAGCGATTTGTATGATAATGCGGACCCCGCCGGGAGGCCGCATCAATTGGCCGCCGGACAGCGGTGGGTTGAGCAAATGGGTGTAAAAACAGACCGGGACCACATAATAATCTGCGCCGGGGCACAGAGTGCCCTGACTCTTGCCATGGTGTCACTGTTTTCTCCCGGAGACAGAATAGCGACGGACGTGTATACACACGCAAATTTTATCGGGCTGGCGCGTCTTTTGAGTATCGAGCTGTGCCCTGTTTTTGGGGACATTAGAGGAATGTGTCCTGAAGAGCTTGACAGACTGTGTAAAAATGAGAAAATAAAGGGTGTGTACCTCATGCCCGGCTGTGCAAACCCCACCACCGTGACCATTCCGGAAGGGCGGCGGGCAGAGATAGCGGCTGTGGCGGAGAAAAACGGGCTTATAATTATAGAGGACGACGTATCATCAGGAATTTTTACAGCCCGGGGAGATGTGAAGCCGTTTTATGGTATACTGCCGGAGAGGACGGTTTACATATGCGGAACCTCCAAAAGTCTGTGCGGCGGCCTGAGAATTGGTTATATGGTGTTTGGGGATATGTTCAGGGAGAAACTTCTGGAGGGCCTGAACGCCACGACAATACGCACCTCATCTCTTGATGCGGAGATAATAACGGAGCTAATTTTGTCCGGAGACGCATATGAAATTGTGGAGAGAAAGCGGCGCACCGCGAAAAAGGCCAATGAGATATTTGAAAAGTACATGGGTTCTGCCGCCCCCTGCGGAAGCGTATACAGCTTTTACAGGTGGCTGCCCGTACCCGGAATTGGCAGAGATGCGGAAGATATACTGAGAAAAAGCGGCATAAACGTGTACCACTCTTCCCGCTTTAAGGTGGGAAACAGCCGTGCAGGGGACTTTTTGCGTGTTTCCATATCCGGTGCGGGAAGCATGAAGCGGCTTGAAAAGGGAATAAAAATACTGAGCAGATGGTATGAGACTTATAGGAAATCAGAGACTAAGGAGGAGAAGACAGATGTATGATGAAATCTGCGCACAGGCAGCACAGGCGGCGGAAGAGCTGTGCGAAAAGGCCAGACTGAAAAAGGGAGACATTATGGTTGTGGGCTGCTCGTCCAGCGAAGTCGCCGGCAGACGCATAGGAACAGACTCAAATGTTGACGTGGCACAGGCTGTATTTGAGGGAGTTTATGGGGTGCTTAAAAAGCATGGCGTTTTTTTAGCTGCCCAATGCTGCGAGCACTTGAACCGAGCCATAATAGTTGAGAGGGAGGCGGCCGCCGGACTTGAGATTGTAAACGCCGTACCACAGAAAAAGGCGGGGGGCTCGTTTGCGACCACGGCTTACAGCCGGTTTTCAGACCCTGTGACAGTGGAGGAGATAAGGGCAGATGCCGGGCTTGACATCGGCGGGACGCTCATAGGTATGCACCTTAAAAAGGTGGCGGTGCCCGTGAGGCTCAGTCTTGACCACATAGGCATGGCAATACTCCTTGCGGCAAGAACAAGACCGAAGTATATCGGAGGTGAGCGCGCGGTATACGACGAAAATATGATGTAGAGGTGAAAAATGAAAAGGGGAAATAAGGAAAGAATTGCAAAGAAAAATGGCGCGGATATTCCAAAGGAAAAAAGCGTCATAGTAGTGTATATAATACTTCGCATACTGGTTTTGGGCGTATTGATACGCTGTATATTCCTTAGACAGTGGGAGAGCGTTTTCACATGTCTTTTGACACTTGTACTTTTAATGCTTCCGACGATTATAGAGAGAAGTCTCAAAATTAACCTGCCATCAGCACTTGAAATTACGGCGCTTGTCATGGTGTTCTGTGCGGAGATTTTAGGCGAGATAGGCAGTTATTACGTCAAAGTAAAGATTTGGGATACCGCCATGCACACAACGAGCGGCTTTATGTTTGCCGCCTTTGGCTTCTGTATAGTTGACCTTATGAACAGGAGCAAAAACATAAGAATGGAGCTGTCGCCGGCGACTCTCGCTGTGGTGGCGTTCTGCTTTTCCATGACAATAGGCGTACTGTGGGAGTTTTTTGAGTTTGGTGTTGACCAGATTTTGCACCACGATATGCAGAAGGACTTTCTTATAAACAGCATACATAGCGTGGCGCTTGACCCGACAAAGACAAATACGGTTATCCATGTAAATGACATTGTCTCTACGGTGATAACCACGGCGTCAGGTGAGACGGTGACAATGAGCGGGTATCTCGACGTGGGGATAATTGATACCATGAAAGACCTGCTTGTTAATTTCATAGGAGCCCTGGTATTCAGCGTGCTGGGATTTTTCTATGTAAAGCACAGGGGCAAGGGAAAAATTGCTCCGAAATTTATTCCTGTTATTGTAAATGAGGAAAATTCCGGGGAAAAGGTGGAACAAAAGTGAGTTTTCTCCGTCCAATTAGTTGTCAGAGCCCATTGAGATGGACATAATAATTACGGAGGAAAGAAAAATGAAAAAAGTTTTTGCCGCAGTTTTGGCGGCGGTAATGATTGTTTGCGCCCTGACGGCGTGCGGGAAAAAAGAAGAGCCGAACAACCTGGAAGGAAAATCACTTTCAGAGATAATCGACCTCATTTATGCGGAAAAAGAGCCTGGAATAATGGTTGAGACCATGGAAGTGGACATTGAGGATGCGGACTACTTAAAGTATGATACCGGCCTGTCCAGCGCCGACAAAATAACGGAGGCGGCAGTGTCCGAGGCCATGATTGGCTCTCAGGCGTATTCCATGGTGCTTGTGAGGGTTGCCGACGAGAAGGACAGCAAAGACGTTGCCAGTGAGATGAAGGAAGGCATTGACACCGCAAAATGGATATGTGTACAGGCCGACGACCTCAAAGTTGCGGTATACCGCGATGTAGTGCTTCTTATAATGGTATCCAGTGAGCTCTCAGATTCCGTAACCGCACAGGAGATTATAGATGCATATAAGACTGTATGCGGCGGTGAAATAACTGAGATTTAAAACTGAAACAGTTTTAAGCCCAAAAAGGCAGAGATGCCGCGCTATTATGTCGAAATAAAAATAATCTGCGCCCCCGGTAAATTCCGGGGGCGCCTTAAGGTGTGAGGACATGCTTTTTTCCAGTATACCATTTTTATACTACTTTTTGCCGGTGGTAATGATAATGTATTTCATTGTCCCCAAAAAGATAAAAAACGGCTTTATCCTGATTGCAAGCCTGTTTTTTTACGGCATCGGTGAGCCTAAATATCTCATACTGATTGTGACAGCTATCCTGTCGGGCTATCTGTTCGGACTTTTAATTGGAAAATATAAAGAGCGCCCCGCCGGACGGCTTTTTCTGTTTTTGTCGGTGGCGGTGCCGCTTGGAATGCTTTTGTGGTTTAAGTACGCTGATTTTGTCATTTCCGGGATAAACGGGGTATTTGGCATCGGGCTTCCGCTCCTTAAGATTGCGCTTCCAATTGGCATAAGTTTTTACACGTTTCAGATACTCAGCTACAATGTGGACGTGTACCGCGGAGAGGTAATGCCGGAGAGAAATATCATAAACTTTGCGGCTTTTGTTACGCTTTTTCCGCAGCTTATTGCCGGACCGATTGTGCGGTATTCGGAGGTTGCGCCGAAGCTGAGAGAGCGGAGCGTTGACACAGATGAGGTATATATGGGGCTGGTGCGGTTTTTAATCGGACTTGGCAAGAAAGTCCTCGTTGCAAATCCCCTGTTTCAGCTTTGCGACACATTCCGCGGGGCAGCGGAGCCCTCGGTGCTGTTCTACTGGATATATGCCGTGGCGTTTGCCCTTTATGTATACTTTGATTTCTCCGGGTACAGCGATATGGCAATAGGAATGGGAAAAATGCTTGGGTTTGACTTCCCTGAGAATTTTAACTATCCATTTATCTCAAAGAGCGCGACGGAGTTCTGGCGGCGCTGGCATATGACGCTTGGCCGCTGGTTCAGGGATTACGTGTATATTCCCATGGGGGGAAACAGGCGCAGCCGCCCGCGGTGGCTTTTTAATATTCTCGTGGTATGGGTGCTAACCGGGCTGTGGCACGGGGCTGCGTGGAACTTTGCGGCTTGGGGGCTGTTTTTTGCCGTGGTGCTGGCAATAGAAAAGCTGTGGCTTTTAAGGCCGCTGGAAAAAAGTCATGTGCTGTCCCGGATTTATGCGTTCCTTTTTATAACTGTGAGCTTTGTTATCTTCAACGCAAGCTCAATGGAACAGGCAGGCGGGGACCTTGGCGGCATGTTCGGATTTTCCGGACTTCCCTTTGTAACCGAAGAGACGCTGTATTACCTTAAAAGCTATGCCATGCCCCTGGCTGTGGGAATTGTTGGCAGCACCCCGGCAGTTAAACTGCTTGTGGATAGGATTAAGCGGGGTCCAAAGGGCTTCCAGGCAGTTAAAATACTGACGCCGGTTTTCTGTGTTTTAATTTTACTGCTGTCCACGGCATGGCTTGTGGACGGGTCTTTTAACCCATTTCTGTATTTCAGATTTTAAAAGGAGGGCATGCAAGTGAAAAAACTCCATATATCTTCTGGATTTATAA
This sequence comes from Candidatus Alloscillospira gallinarum, assembly GCA_904420055.1. Classification (GTDB taxonomy): domain Bacteria; phylum Bacillota; class Clostridia; order Oscillospirales; family Oscillospiraceae; genus Alloscillospira; species Alloscillospira gallinarum. The sequence goes on from CAJFTV010000145.1 coordinate 12,529, forward strand.
TAGTGGCATTTCTGTGGATAGCCCTTGCCCTGTGGTGTTGGATAAAGCCTCAGGAGGACATCTCCCAGAGTGAGCGGAGAAAACTGGCACGGTTTCCGCAGGTCACGGCACAAAGCGTTTTGTCAGGGCGTTTTGCCGATGAATTTGAAGACTACACTCTTGACCAGTTTCCTGTAAGGGACGGTTTCCGCATGTTAAAGGCGCTGTCCTC
>CAJFTV010000146.1 GCA_904420055.1 Candidatus Alloscillospira gallinarum
AAATCGGTTCCGCGGTATATATAGACAGGCGCACCTGCTTCATCTTTTTGGCGCACAATTCTGCCGTAGTTTCCCGAAGGGTAGAAGGGCATGAAATTTATCGGAGCTCCTATTCGCTTAAATTTTACAGGCCCGTGCCAGAGGTGTGCCGGTATGCGCACGACGGTTGGCTCTGTTATTGTGTATGTCTCCATACAGTCGGGACTTTCGCCTATGGAGATTTCAATTTCAGCGTCGAAATCGAAGAAATTGGTCACGTCGGTACCGGTGAAAAACAGGTATTCTTCAACGGCGTGGTGCATGTGAAGCTCGCCAGCCTCACACTCTTTCCGGACGAGGTTACACAGTGTCCAGAGCCGGGCCCCCGGCATTTCCTCTTCGCCTTTAAAGCCGGTTCGCGGGCTTAAAAAGCGCGGGTCATCGTGGTATTCGGGCTTGTATGCGTGTACGTACTTGTCGTATTTTCCCGTACGCGGGAGCTTAGCCATCTCGTAGAAGGGGGCGAGCAGGTCGCTTGTGAAGTTCTGAGAATTTGCCATGTCTTCCTTCATTTTTTCAGAGAAGCAGGCCCCGCAGTATGTACATTCTTTTGTGCGGTCGTGCACACAGCGGCGGATTCCGGCGCCGTCATACTTAAACTCCTCCAGGCCGTCGGCATTTTTCTGTGGAGTTATTTTTGACCAGTCGCCGTCAAGATACATCGCCATGAACAGGACTGGTTTGCCTATGCGCCGGAAATTTATGGGACAGTGGTAGAGTTTGGGCGGTATCCTTATGATTACGGGTTCCGTGACCGTGAAAAGCTCCATGCGCTCAGGGTCTTCTCCCAGCCAGATGTCAATCTCCGCGTCAAATCCGTCGTAAAAATTGCCAAAGTCGGCGGTGGCGAGAACTATGTACTCGTCAACGGCGTGGTGTACATGCGGCACCTCCATGACAAGCTCCTTCGTTATGGAGGTAAAGTCCATGTATACCTTGGCGTTGTCCATCATTGTTGTTCCGCGGAAAAAGCCGCGGGGTGACGCAAAACCGTACCAGTTGTGGAACTCTTTTGGGATTTTAAAAATCAAATCGTCAAACTTTCCCATAATGGCCTCCTTATATTTTTATTTCCGGGAGCCCCCGGAAACAGCGTACCAAATCTGTAATAATGCTGGAATGCGGTAAGGTGGTGCTTTCTATCTCCCCGGATAGCGACTTACAGACCTTGCTTCCCAAAAGCAGGTGCCGTAAAGGGCACAGACTGTTATCTGTCGCTCACAGTAAACTGGCGATATCCGATAATGGTGTTTTTGAAATCGAGGAATATTTTACTGAACTGAAGAGCCGCCATATCTGCGCTGCCCCACAGGGAAAAGTAGGAGAGAAGCGTCATAATCTCATAGATGTAATCCCGGATAAGCTCGTAAGGGCAGTCAAAGCGCATGGCGAGTTCCCTGCCGAATCGGTCATAAAATGCGTTGAGCTTCTTGAACTGAACCTCTCTCCGGCTCTCATACAGGGGACTTGATATTGCCTGGTGGAGAAAGCGCATTTTCGGAGCGAAGTCCATACCTATTTTTACAAGCTCGGGAAATATGTCAAATGAAGATTTGTCAAACTCCTTGAGCGCGTCGAAAAACGTGTTCTCAAGCTGGCTGAAGCCGTAATTTACACATGCGGTGAGTATGTTGTCCTTGGAACCGAAAATGCGGTACAGCGTATTTATATTCACCCCGGTCTCCGCGCAGAAGTCCCGGGTAGTGGTAGCTTCAATTCCGTTTTTGACATAGCAGTCAAAGCACTTTTCAATTATGTAATTCTTACCTTTCTTGGCCATTAATTTCAGAACTTTCCTTAAATTTTAATAATTTCAAAATTCATATAATAAATAAGCGCTTGCTTAACTTATGAGTACAAGCTAACAATCATTTGCTAAATATTATCACACGTTTTATACCCTTTTGCAACTGCAAAATACCCTTTACGGCTGAAATTTGTGACATGTTTATAATTTGAAAAGACTATATTACACAATATATACAAAAATGATGCCGAAATATGTTTTTTATATTGACATTTTGCGGGGGGGGGGTTATAAATATAGTAAATTTATAGATTATATAACAGAGTTGACTAATGCGAAATACTGTCATAACAATGTAAGCAATTGCTTACATTACGTGCGTTTGTATGTGGAATATTCATGGTCTTGTAAAAGGAGAAAGAGGAAAAATGTCCAGCAAGTATGAAGAGCTTATATTTAATTTTCCGGCGGAGTATAACGACTTCTCACTGCTCGGAGGTACTGACGACTTCATAATGTCGCCTCAGGCCTATTTCAGAGGCGGGTCACAAATTCCGGGAGCGAAATATAACGTGGGCTTTCAGATTTTTATAAAACCTTTTTTCCTTGACAGGGTGCCACATAGGCACAACGTAGACGAATACCTGTTCTTTTTGGGCGGCAATCTGCCAAACATGTTTGATTTTGACGCGGATATTGAATTTACAATCGGCAGAGAGGGGATTGACGCAGAGGTATTTCACATAACAAAGCCGACTGTAATAAGGGTACCCGCGGGAGTTGAGCACTGTCCGCTGAACTTTAAGCGTATAACAAAGCCTGTATTTTTCCAGGCGGCGCTTATGCAGGACATGTTCAGCAGCATATATGACACTGCCGACGGCGGACAGAAAGAGCTGTGGTACAACGGACCGCTTATGTGCAAGCTGGACAGCGGTAAAAAGTGCAACTGCTGCAGAAAGTGTATAGATTTTGAAGACTGACCCGTTGCAGAGCCGGCACTGTCAAAAGGGGATTGCGGGCAGGAGAGCACTGTAAACATTCTTTTGTGAGTTCATGGCACGGTCTACCGGGTCATATGGACAATAAAAGCAGCACTAAGGAGAAAATGTTAGAGGGAGTGTAAGTAAATGTACGAGAAATTGGTTTTTGAATTTCCCATGGAAAACAATGAGGTGGTGGCCGAAGGGGACGACCCCGGATTTGTGCTGAAGCCACAGGCGTATTTCAGGGGGGCCTCACAAATTCCGGGGGCAGAGTTCAACGTGGGCTTTCAGATTTTTGTAAAGCCGTTTTTCCTTGACAGGGTGCCCCACCGGCACAAGAAGGACGAATATCTGATATTTTTGGGAGGCACCTTTCCAAATGTATTTGATTTCGATGCAGAAATTGAATTCACTATCGGAAAAATTGGAGAGGACGCAGAGACATTCACAATAACGAAGCCCACAATCATACGGGTGCCGGCGGGAGTTTACCACTGTCCATTAAACTTTAAGAGGATAGATAAGCCTGTATTCTTCCAGGCAGCGCTTATGGAGCCGATGTTCGGCGGAATTTACGACACCCCTGAGGGGCCGAAGGAAATGCGGTATAACGGCCCGGTGCAATGTAAATATGACGCGGCAAAAAAATGCGATTCCTGTGGAAAATGCTTGCAGGAAAAGTGGCAAAGCTGACATGCCGCGCTGCAAGGAATTTTTACTAAACAGAAGAGGCAGGTGTAAATAAATGTTACGCTACATAATTAAACGAGTGCTGCTGCTTATTCCCACGCTTATCGGCATTTCGCTTCTTGTGCTGCTTCTCATTGACCTCACCCCAGGCGACCCGGCGCGAATGATGCTTGGCGCCTCGGCCACAGAGGAACAGGTTGAGGAACTCAGGGAGGAGCTTGGCCTGAACGATGGGTTCTTTGTGAGATGGTGGCGCTTTATTTCCGGAGTGTTCCAGGGGGATTTTGGTACGTCACTTATGACAAAGCGCCCTGTTTTGGACGAGATGCTGTTCAGGTTCCGATATACGCTTATACTGGTAATCTTCGGAACGGTATTCTCGGTGCTGCTGGGAATACCCATAGGCATATATGCGGCGACCCACCAGCGGACGTGGAAAGACAACGCGGCGATTTTCTTATCTCTCATCGCGGTGTCCATGCCCAGTTTCTGGTTTGCGCTGCTCATCATAAGGTTTTTCGGAGTGCAGCTTCAGTGGCTGCCAATATCGGGAGTTGACACCTGGACAGGCTGGATAATGCCGTGCGCAGCAATGGCCCTGGGGCTTATTGCCCTTATTGCCCGGCAGATGCGCTCGGACATGCTGGAGGTTCTGCGCCAGGACTATATAACCACGGCAAGGTCGAAGGGCCTGTCAAACAGGACTGTAGTTTACAGGCACGCTCTTAAAAACGCTGTAATTCCTGTAATAATGGTAATCGGAGGAGTTTTCGGCTCATCTCTTGGGGGATCTCTCATAACTGAGGTTATATTCTCCATTCCGGGCCTTGGACAGTACATAATGACGGGACTTAACAACCGTGACTATCCGGTAATCCAGAGCGGCATTCTTATAATCGCAACGCTGTTTGCCGTGATAATTCTCATAGTTGACGTGATATTTGCGCTTGTCGACCCGAGGATAAGGTCGCAGTATACCAGAAGAAACAAGAGGGAAGGAGGCAAAAAGAATGAAAAAGAAGAGGAAACAGTCAAGGCTGCGTGAAATATGGCACCAGCTTAAAAAGAACAAGATGGCTGTCGTGTCGCTCGTTGTACTCATCGTCCTTGTGCTTATAGCCATATTTGCACCTCTGCTTGCGCCTTACTCCTACTCGGAACAGAACGTGTTAAATGCCAATGCTTCTCCAAGCGCTGAGCATCTCTTGGGTACTGATGACCTGGGACGCGACATCTTGAGCCGCCTTATTTACGGAACGCGCCAGTCCCTTCAGATGGGCATATTTTCTGTAGCAATCGGTGCCGTCATAGGAATAATAGTGGGCTCAATTTCAGGATACTTTGGCAGCTGGGTAGATAACCTCTGCATGAGACTTTTGGACATCTATCAGGCCATACCCATGTTTCTCCTCTGCGTGGCACTGGCGGCCATACTGGGACCGAGCCTCAGAAACGCCATTATTGCCCTTGGACTTGGCGTCGTGCCGGGGTTTGCCAGAATAATGCGTGCCTCGGTCATGACGGTGCGTGAGAAAGAGTACATAGAGGCGGCAAAATCAATAAACTGCGGGACCGGACGGATAATCATAAAACACATCATTCCAAATGCCATAGGGCCAATGATTGTCCAGATAACGATGGGCGTTGGAAGCTGTATCCTCTCCGGCGCGGCACTGAGCTTTATAGGACTTGGCGTTCAGCCGCCCATACCGGAGTGGGGCACGATGATATCAGAGGCCAGAAGCGTGATGAGACAATATCCAACTCAGGCGCTGTACCCCGGTATCTGCGTAATGATAAGCGTGCTTGCCTGCAACCTTTTGGGCGACGGTCTGCGCGACGCGCTTGACCCGCGTCTGAAGAACTGAGGTGAATACAATGGGAGAAAATCTGCTTGAAATTAAAAACCTTTCAGTTGAATACCATACGGACGACGCGGTGGTCTATGCCGTAAACAATATATCCTTTGAGGTTAAAAAGGGCGAGTCAATCGGACTTGTGGGGGAGACCGGAGCGGGAAAGACCACCATTGCAAAGAGCGTTCTGGGTATTCTGCCACAGCTCCAGGCGAAAATTAAGTCGGGAGAGATATACTTTGAGGGAAACGACCTTTTAAAGCTGTCTGAAAAAGAGATGCAGAAAATAAGGGGCAACAAAATAGCCATGATATTTCAGGACCCCATGACCGCATTGAACCCCATTGAGACTGTGGGATTTCAGATTGCTGAGGCTATTAAAAGACACAACAAGATAAAGCGGCAGGAGGCCCGGGAGCGGGCCGAGGACATGCTGGAAATGGTGGGAATACCCGGAGAGAGATACAGGGATTATCCCCACGAGTTTTCCGGCGGCATGAAGCAGCGTGTGGTCATCGCCATGGCACTGGCCTGCAACCCGGAGCTGCTCCTGGCGGACGAGCCAACGACCGCCCTTGATGTCACAATTCAGGCACAGGTTTTGGATATGATGCGAAACCTCAGGCAGAAGCTGAATACATCGGTCGTACTTATAACTCACGACTTCGGCGTTGTGGCGGACTTCTGCGACTCTGTGGCGGTGACGTATGCAGGCGAAATAGTGGAGAGGGGCAGTGTTGACAGAATTTTCAACAACCCCAAACACCCGTATACTCAGGGACTTTTTGAATCCATACCGCGGCTGGATTCCAATGAGAACAGGTTAAAGCCCATAAAGGGGCTTATGCCAGATCCTACGCATCTGCCGGAAGGTTGCCGCTTTGCAGAGCGGTGCCCATATGCCACGGAGGAATGTACAGCGGCACCTCCAGAGGCGTATGAGATTGAACCGGGACACTTTGTGAAGTGCTTTAAGGTAAAGGAGGGAGAGAAATGACGCCTCTTCTGGAAGTTAAAAACCTTAAAAAATATTTCAAGACTGCTGGAGGTACCCTCCACGCTGTTGACAACGTGAGTTTTACCCTTGACAGGGGAAAAACACTGGGCGTTGTGGGAGAGTCCGGGTGTGGCAAGACTACCCTGGGGCGCACGGTGCTGCACCTTACAAACCCCACAGACGGAGAGATATTTTTTGAGGGTAACAACATAACAAACCCCTCGAAGCACGAACTGAAAAAACTGCGCGAGGATATGCAGATAATTTTCCAGGACCCGTTTTCCTCTCTGGACCCCAGAATGACTGTCAGCGAAGCCATAATGGAACCTCTTTTGTTAAAGGGCGGCATGTCAAAGGACGATATGAGGGAACAGACGAGAAAGCTGATGGACACAGTTGGACTTGCCGAGAGGTTTGAGCACTCCTATCCCCATGAGCTGGACGGGGGACGCCGCCAGAGAATCGGCATAGCCCGTGCCCTTGCTCTGGAACCTAAATTTATAGTGTGTGATGAGCCTGTTTCCGCTCTGGACGTATCTATCCAGGCTCAGGTAATTAACCTCATGCTGGATTTGCAGGAGGAGCGGGGGCTGACATATATGTTCGTCACCCATGACCTGTCGGTTGTAAAGTACATATCAGACGACATTATGGTCATGTATCTGGGGCAGGTGGTTGAAAAGGCCCCGGCGGAGGAGCTTTTCCAGAATACCCTGCACCCATATTCAAAGGCGCTGCTCTCTGCCATTGCGGTGCCAAAGTACCCGAATGACACAAAGCGCATACTGATTGAAGGGGAGATAACCTCGCCGGTTGACCCCAAACCCGGCTGCCGGTTTATGGCCCGGTGCAGATACGCCTGCGAGGAGTGCAAAAATCCACAGCGGCTCGTGGAGCACGCCCCCGGTCACTTTGTATCATGCTGTCGTTATAAGGAGATTAACAATATAAGAGAAAATAAGGAGGAAAAAGTAAATGAGTAAGACCAAAAAGATTGTGGCGTTGCTGCTTGTTCTGGTCATGGCAATGTCAATGCTGTCTGCCTGCGGAAATGGGGGCGGAGGAACGAATGACCCCGGGAACGCCGGGGAGCCGAGAGACGAACTGAATTTCGCCATCATGCAGGACACTGGTACGCTGTATCCCTTTGCCGTGTCAGGCGGATTTGTAAGCCTTATGTACGCTTTCTATGAGCCGCTGTGGGATTACACGGCTGACGGCACAAAGTTCAACATTCTGGCTGAGAGCTGGGAAAAAGTGAGCGACACACAGTATAAGCTCACAATCCGCGACGATGTAACCTTCTCAAACGGAAACCCGCTTACGGCTGAGGACGTGCTGTTCTCCATGGAGGTCTGTAAGGACGACCCAAGATTTTACCTGAACGTCAAGGTAATAGACTTTGAAAATACCAAGGTAACTGGCGATTACACTATGGACGTGTATTACACAAGTTACGATATCACACAGGAGATATCCTTCTCCCAGCTTATGATACTTGACAAAGAGTCATATGACCTTGAAGCCCTTTCATTAAACCCAATTGGGACAGGCCCTTATGTGGTAACTGATTACGTCGTTAACAGCCATGTGACATGCGAGGCACGTGACGACTATTACGGTGAGCCCGCGAAGATAAGCAAAATTAACTTTAAAGTTATAAACGAGTCGGCTCAGATTGTAAACGCACTTGAAACCGGTGATATTGATATCTCCGCTACCATACCTTTGAAAGAGGCAGACTACATAGAGTCACTGGGATATAATGTGACAACCTCTTTCGGAGGATATGCCAATGTGGCAATATACAGCTTTGCCGGACCTCTTGCCTCTAAAGAGGCACGCTGGGCGGTTAGCTACGCGATGGACCGCGCCTCGATTGCGCAGGTAATGTATAACGGACTGTCCACCGTACCGGCCTACCCGGCTTCAGAGCACGCAATTGACTTTGAGGACAGGTTTGCCAATATGCACGACACATATGAGACCGGTTACAATGTGGATAAGGCCAAAGAGTATGCCGATGCCTCCGGCCTTACCGGAAAGACACTGAAGATTATCACAAACGGAGCCGAGGACTTTAACAACGCTGCCGCAATTCTTCAGGAGAACCTCAAAGCAATAGGTGTAGAGGCAAGTATTACCCCTCTCGACAACGCCACATACTTCAGTGTGCTTGCTGACGAGACAAACTTTGATATCGCTCTGTTCTACTACTCAAGCCCCAGCACATACGCGGCGGATATACTGGCAAACTACGTTGACTTCGTACCGCAGGGCTGGACAGGCGCCGAGCGCGATGAGTACGGAGCAATCTCAAAAGAGGCTGTTCATACTGCCGACGATGCGGCGCGCAGCGACCTTGTCTATGAGGAGCTTGAGATATTCGTTGACATGTGCCCGTGGTATGCGATGTGTGAGGC
>CAJFTV010000147.1 GCA_904420055.1 Candidatus Alloscillospira gallinarum
GCGGAAAATGAAAGGGAAGAACACCTTAATAATTGCAGGAGTTATTATTTACATAGCCATGTCCGGAATAGATAGATTTGTAGTTAGTGTTCCGAACATTATAGATATCCCTCTTGCGGTATTGGGTATAGTGCTGGTTTTGAAGGGGCATTTAGCAAAAAAAGGAACGGCTAAATGCCGTTCCTTTTTTACATATTACGTTTAAACTTACTCGCCAAGAACCTCAAGAAGTGTGGGGATAACCTTGTAGAGGTCACCTACGATACCGTAATCTGCGACCTCGAAGATGGGAGCATTCTCATCTTTGTTGATTGCAACGATAGTCTTGGAGGTCTGCATACCTGCCAGGTGCTGGATTGCGCCGGAGATGCCGCAGGCGATGTAGAGCTCAGGCTTTACGGTTGTACCTGTCTGTCCAACCTGGTGGCTGTGGTCAATCCAGCCGTTGTCAACAGCGGCACGGGAAGCGCCGACAACGCCGCCCAGCTTGTCTGCCAGCTTCTTAATGAGCTCAAAGCCCTCGGGCTTGCCAAGGCCATTACCGCCGGAGACGATAATCTTGGCGTCGGTGAGGGAAACCTGCTCTGTGAGACCCTTTACAACCTCAAGAACCTGCATGCGGATATCTCCGTCTGCAAATTTAACATCGAGGTTTACAAGCTCTCCGCGGCGTCCGGAAACGCGCTCCGGCTTTGTCATAACGCCGGGACGAACTGTGGACATCTGGGGACGGTGTCTCGGGCAGAGAATTGTAGCCATCAGGTTACCGCCGAATGCGGGACGAGTCTGCATGAGCTTCTTGTCCTCGGGGTCAATCTCCAGCTTTGTGCAGTCGGCTGTGAGGCCGGTGCCGCAGTGAACAGCGAGGCAGGGACCAAGGTCACGGCCGATATGGGTTGCACCAAGGAGAACAATTTCAGGCTTATACTTTACAATAGCCTCGTAAATTACCTTGGTATATGCGTCTGTGTTGTACGTTTTGAGCTCGGGAGCGCTGGCGTAGTAAACAACGTCTGCGCCGTACTCGTAAAGTTCGGCAACCAGCTCATCTACTTTGTCGCCGCAGAGCACTGCGCACAGGCGGCAGCCAATCTCATCAGCGAGTCTGCGGCCTTCGCCCAGAAGCTCAATTGCAACGCCCATGAGCTTGTTATCACGCTGCTCAGCGAATACCCATACGTCGTGGTAAAGTGTGATGTCAACGCCCTTGTTGCCGTCATCAATCTTCTCGATGGCATCAAAGGGGCAGTTCTCAATACAATTGCCGCAGTTTGTGCAGGCGGGGCCGATATCGGCAATTTTGCCCTGCATGGTTATAGCGTCAAAGGGGCAGTTTTTAAGGCACTTCTGACAACCTTTACATTTTTCAGCAATAATTCTTACAGCCATTTATGTCACTTCTCCCTTCTAAATTACAGAATGTGCTTCTCAGTGAGCTTTGTAACGAGGCTGTTTACCATTTCGGAAACAGTACCTGTCAGCATTTCGCCCTTGCCCTTCGGGGGAGGAGTGAAGCTCTTGAACACCTGTGTGGGGCTGGCCTTGAGACCGCAGTCGTTAGGGTCGAGGTTTACGTCGTTCTCGTTCCAGATTGTAATCTCTTTCTCATATGCCTCAACAATGCCGCCAATGGTCATGTAGCGGGGCTCATTGAGCTCCTTAACAGCGGTGAGAACGCAGGGAGTTTTGCACTCGATTACCTCATAGCCGTCCTCAAGCTGACGCTCGACAACGATAGAGCCCTCTTTAAGCTCACGGATTTTCTGCACGTATGTGACAACGGGCAGACCGAGACGGCGGGCGGTCTGGGGACCAACCTGGGCGGTGTCACCGTCGATAGCCTGACGACCGGCAAAGATTACGTCGTAGTCGCCCATTTTGCGGATACCAGCAGCGATTGTGGTTGAGGTTGCGCAGGTATCGGCACCACCGAATGCACGGCTGGACAGGAGATAAGCGTCGTCAGCGCCCATAGCAAGGCACTCTCTGAGCATATAACATGCCTGGGGGGGACCCATGGAGATAACTGATACTACAGTGTCAGGGTTCTTATCCTTTACCTGAAGAGCGGCCTCAAGAGCATTTGCATCGTCAGGGTTTAAGATGGAGGGAACTCCGTCACGGATAAGCGTACCCTTTACAGGGTCAATTTTTACTTCGTTTGTATCTGGTACCTGTTTTGCACAGACAATAATTCTCATTGTAAAAAACGCTCCTTTCTTACTTCAGCAGGTTGCCGGAGATAACCATCTGCTGAACCTGAGAGGTTCCCTCGAAGATGGTGAATACGCGGCAGTCGCGGTACATGCGCTCGACCTTGTAATCTTTAATATAGCCGTAGCCGCCGTGAATCTGAACAGCCTTGCCGGCGATTTCGTTACATACCTCTGAAGCGAAGTACTTGGCCATTGAGCAGTACATGGAGGCGTCCTTATCGCCCTTATCCTTGAGTACAGCTGCGTTGTAAGCGAGCTCTCTCGCAGCGGCCAGCTTTGCTGCCATGTCGGCAATCATGAAGCTGATGCCCTGGAACTTGGCGATGGGCTTACCAAACTGCTTTCTCTCTTTTGCGTACTTAATGGACTCCTCAAGGCATGCCTGAGCAACGCCGATAGACTGGGCTGAAACGCCGAGACGGCCGCCGTCAAGCGTCTTCATTGCGTTGATGAAGCCGCGGTCTTTCTCGCCGAGCATGTCGCTCTTGTGAACGCGGACGTCTTCAAGAACGATATCGCTGGTGGCGCAGCCGATAAGACCCATCTTGTTTTCGGGCTTACCGCAGGATACGCCGGGAGCATGCATGTCAACAAGGAAAGCTGAAATGCCGCGTGAGCCCTTTGCATTTTTGTCAGTCTTTGCATATATAACTGCGTAGTCAGACAGGGGAGCGAGGGTAATGAAGGTCTTACGGCCGTTGATTATGTAGTAGTCGCCGTCCTCAACAGCAGTTGTAGTTGTTCCGCCTGCGTCAGAACCGGCGCCGGGCTCAGTGAGGCCGAAGCAGAGAACTTTCTCGCCGGTGATGCTGGGCTTTAAGTATTTCTCAACCTGCTCAGGTGTAGCGGACATAACAAGGGGACCGCCGCCCAGTGAGTTGGGAGAGTTGACGTAAAGGCTTGCCACGGGGCTGACTCTGGCAAACTCCTCAACCATTATGACATAAGAGAGTGTGTCACAGCCGCTTCCGCCGTACTCCTTGGGTATCTTGATGCCATAGAAACCGGCCTTTGCCATCTTGTCCAGAATTTCCTGAGGGAAAACGCCGGACTCTTCGACTTCATCAAGAATTTCTTTCGTCAGCTCTTTCTCCGCGAAATCACGGCAGAGTTTCCGAATAAGCTCATGCTTTTCAGATAAAATCATGTATCCTTCCTCCTGTAAAATTTTCTTGCAATTGTTTAATCAAACAGATGATGACATAGATTAACATTTATATTATAAGGCTTTTAAAAAAATAATGAATTCCTTTGTTTAATACTTTTTTTTGCAAAAATTCCTGTTTTGTGCTGAATTGCTATTGCAAAACTACAGGAATTTGTGTATATTTATTTTGCAGAAGTAAAATAATTATTTTACGAATTGTTAAGTTTTTTACTAATTTAAGGGGTTTTGCTTTTATGAGTTCCGCATTATTTGATTATGAGTGGCAGTTTCTTATCCAGATGATAACAAGAATAACCTACTGCGAGACGTATAACGAGGCAAGTGAGACGCTTTTACGGCAGCTCCGCACGCTCATACCATACAGCTCTGCCGTAATATTCCGAACCAGCCGAAAAGACGGCCAGGCAAACGTGAGTAACCCCATATCTGTTGACCCGCCGAATACAAAGGTTGACCACATAACATTTATGAACGGCGAGTATCCCAGGTGGTCAAACTACATCATGTCCCCCTACAGCATGGTGTTCCGCCAGTCGGATATTATTGCCCCGGCAAAGTGGGAGACAACGAGGGTTTACCACGACATATGGAAACCGAAAAATATCTTTTGGGGTCTTTTCATGTCAGTGGTTTCAAACGACCACCCGCTTATAATGGTATGCCTCAACAGGGAGAAGAAGGACGAAGATTTTTCTGCCCGTGACATGTATCTTATGAACACGCTTAAAGACCCGCTTGAGAGAAAGTTTTATCAGCTTTTGGAGGAGGAACAGCGCATCGGTCCAAACTCGCCTCCGGGTAAGCTCAGCCGTACAGCGGCATCTTACGGCCTTACAAAAAGAGAGACGGAAATTGTCTATCTTGTGTGCGGCGGCAAGAGCAGCGAGGATATTTGCAGCCAGCTATATATAACGCCGGCAACCCTCAGCAAGCACCTTTCCAATATCTACGCTAAAACGAAGGTAAGAAACCGCACGCAGCTTTTTGGGCTTTTCCATGAACTTTGATTATTATTTTCATTTTTACAGCGTTCTATTTTATCGAAGCAGTACTTTAAAACGGTAATAAAAATGGCCTGACAAGTAGAATATATGTGAGTTATTTTCCGGGGATTTTCGCAGTAAAATCCCCGGAAATATTTTTATACAAAATTAATGCGAAAAATCAATATCTTTTTCCAATTTTAATATTGACAAATATACAGCGTGTGACTATTATCTCCCTTGTGACAAAAACAGGCATATACGCAATCAAATTTATTTGAAAGGAAGGGCCTACAGGTGGAGGGTGAAAATAAAATAACCCAGGGGATAATCTGGAAGCAGATCCTCGTGTTTTTCTTTCCCATACTTCTGGGAACATTTTTCCAGCAGCTTTACAACACAGCTGACGCCATGATAGTGGGACAATTTGTGGGTAAAAATGCGCTGGCCTCCGTTGGAGGTGCCACAAGTACAATTGTAAATCTGCTTGTGGGCTTTTTTGTGGGTATTGCATCAGGGGCAACGGTAATAATCTCTCAGTTTTATGGAGCGGGAAAAAAGAGAGAAACAGGTCTTGCTGTTCACACGTCTGTGGCGCTGGGAATTGTGGGCGGTGCTGTGCTCATGGTGGCGGGGCTTGTATTCTCGCCGGCTGTGCTGCGCGCCATGGATACGCCGCAGGAGGTCATGGGAGATGCCGTCACATATATCAGCATTTATTTCAGCGGTATGATTTTTAATCTTCTATATAACATGGGAGCAGGTATTCTGCGTGCCATTGGTGACTCAAAACGCCCGCTTTATTACCTTATTACATGTACTATGGTCAACATTGTGCTTGATTTGCTGCTGGTAGCAGTATTTCATATGGGGGTAGCCGGCGCAGGAATTGCTACGGTGTTTTCTCAGGTGATAAGCGCCGTGCTTGTAATTATTAGGCTTATAAAAAGTGACGAGTGTTATAAATTGAAAGTTAAGGAAGTTAGGTTTACCGGATACATTTTGAAAAATATCATAAGAATAGGACTGCCTACAGGACTTCAGTCCGTGATGTACAATCTTTCAAACATATTTGTGCAGGCAGCAGTTAATTCTTTTGGCGTAAGTATCATGGCAGCATGGACGGCTTATGGAAAGATAGACGGACTGTTCTGGATGATAATGACTGCCTATGGTACGGCAATTACGACTTTTGCCGGACAGAATTTTGGCGCTGCGAGGTACGACAGAATTCGCGGCAGTGTTCGTGCATGCCTTGTTATGGCCTTTGTGACGGCAGTTGTTTTAAGCGGTGCGCTTCTGCTTTTAAGCGGCAATGTTTTCCGGTTATTCAGCAATGAAGCAGAGGTGATTACTGAGGGAATTGACATGATGCGTTCTCTTGTGCCGTTCTATTTCACATATGTGTGTGTGGAAATCTTATCAGGTGCTATGCGGGGGACTGGAGATTCTTTTATTCCCATGCTTCTCACGGCATTGGGAGTTTGTGTGCTAAGAATCGTCTGGGTACAGACAATGATACATGTCTGGAATGACATGCATACAGTGACATTCAGCTATGTGCTCACATGGTCTGTCACATCTGTCATGTTTATTGTTTACTATCTGCAAGGCGGGTGGCTGCGGCGGCAGATACGCCGGTCCGGTATGCCGCCGGAGGTAAGGGAAAAGCGGCAGAAGGTGAGCTGCTGAACAGATTTGCGCATAAAATAAGAGGAAAAAAATATTGCCGCATTGACTGATGTTTAAAACTCAGTCAATGCGGCAGTGTTGCAGGCAGCCTTTGTCCTATATGAAAACTGGACATATCCTGTCATATAAGTGGAGTACATCTTACAGGTATACAGACATGTCTGATACAAGCTTTTTTTCCATGTCAATCAGGCGCTTGGCCACCCGCTTTGCGCCGGCGTCAGCTCCGCTGTATTCGTTTAAGGCCTTGTTTATGGATTTAATTCCCATATTGCAGCCGTCTGTTATAACTCCGGCTACGGTGCTGTCCCCGGGGTTCATAGCGACCGAAAAATTTGTTTTAACCCAGGTAATGCCCTTTGCTACGGCTCCCGGTTCACCGGGTTTTTCGTTGAGGCCCTTTAAAAGAGCGTCGGCCTCGTTGCCAAGTGTGATATGGTTTGATTTGCTGTCGGAAAGCGTGTATTTCATTCGCGGGTCGTTTACTAATGGGAGTGCCTCGTCGATGGCTTCAAGACCCATTTTTGCACCGCGGCTGCAGTCGGCCAGAAGTTTTACAGTATCGTTAACAGACATTTTAAATTCTCCTTTATCGTTTTATCTGCAATATAAGCTGCCTTATGTGGGGATAGTGTCGTGGTACACGGATATATCTGCACCCCATACAGATATGCAGGCGTATAAAGCAGTTTTGGTTACTGATTATTGTGCCCGTTTCGGATTGAAATAAAACCGGTTAAGCTGTTATTTTTCTTGTTTATCAGGAAAATAACCTTGATAAGAGCGGCGGAAAATATTATACTTTAAAGGTAAAATTTACAGAAAACGACAGAATGGAGATTTCTATGACTGAGCGACTATATTATTCCGACAGCCATCTCGCCGCGTTTGAGGCGGAGGTCGTGTCCTGTACGCCGTCTGGAAAGGGATATTATGTGACGGTGCTTGACAGGACAGCCTTTTTCCCGGAGGGAGGGGGGCAGCCGGGGGATACCGGCGTTATAGGAGATGTGCCGGTTACGGACACCCACGAGAAAGACGGCGATGTTTGTCACTACACCTCCGAATTCATAGAGCCGGGGAGTTATGTTAAATGCAGTATTGACTGGGGCCGCCGGTTTAATTTTATGCAGAACCACTCAGGAGAGCATATTGTGTCCGGAATTGTCCATAGCATGACAGGCTTTAACAATGTGGGCTTTCACATGAGTGAGGGGTTTGTAACCGTGGACTTTGACGGGGAGCTCACAGGGGAGCAGCTTGAAGAGATTGAGAGAACCGCAAACGGCGCTGTTTGGGAGAACAGGGAAGTGAGGGCATGGTTTCCTGCGGCGGCAGAGCTTAAAGATATTGAGTACCGCAGCAAGCTTGACATAACAGAGGGCGTGCGGCTTGTGACAATTGACGGATATGACACCTGCGCCTGCTGTGCGCCCCACGTGAAGCGCACAGGTGAGATTGGAGTAATAAAAATTACTGATTTCATGCGTCACCGGGGCGGAGTGAGAATAACAATGGTATGCGGGGGAGACGCGCTTGCAGACTATTGCACAAAGCAGGACAATGTGAGAAAAATCTCAGTGCTGCTCTCCGCAAAGCCGGAGGAGACTGCCGGGGCTGTGCAGCGTGTTAAACAGGAGCTGGCGCAGCTTAAAACTGAGCTGGCGGAATTTCGGCGGCAGGTGACCCAGAGTAAAATTGCTGGCCTGAAACCCACAGAGGGAAATATGTGCATATTTGAGGAAAAACTTGATATGCAGAGTATGAGAGAGCTTGTAAACGCGGGAATGGAGCTCTGTACAGGAATATGCGCCGGGTTTGTGGGAAACGATAACGATGGGTATAACTATGTAATAGGCAGTAAATACACGGACCTTCGGACAGCCTCAAGAGAGATTAATTCCGCGATAGAGGGCCGTGGCGGGGGAAAGCCGGAAATGATACTGGGGAGCGCCGCGGCGAGCAGGCGCAGTATAGAAGAGTACTTCTTAAAATAAAGGGATTTTTGGAGGAAGATATATGTTAAGGGATAAATATAACCTTATAAGTGAGCTGTATGAGCTCAAAGACGACGCCTCAAACAGCGGCATGAAGGTATGCGTCCGGGGCTGGGTCAGGACAAACAGAAATAACGGACACATCGGTTTTATGGCCATAAACGACGGCACATGTTTTGACAATGTGCAGATAGTGTATGATATTGACAAAAATCCGGAATTTAAAGAGACCTCAAAGATACTCACCGGCTGTGCCGTGGAGGCGAGAGGAGAATTTGTAATTACGCCGGAGGCAAAGCAGCCTTTTGAGATTGCCGCCGCGGAGATAAACCTTATAGGTGACTGTGACAGTGATTATCCCCTACAGAAAAAACGCCATTCCCTGGAGTTTTTGCGGGAGATTCCCCACTTAAGGCCAAGAACGAACACGTTTAATGCCCTGTTTCGTGTGCGCTCGGTGCTGTGCGGGGCGATACATGAGTATTTCCAGCAGAACGGGTTTCTGTATATAACGCCTCCGCTTATAACCGGAAATGACGCCGAGGGGGCAGGAGAGGTGTTTACAGTTACAACAAGGGAAGATGGTGATTACGAAAAGGACTTTTTCGGAAAGCATGCCTGCCTGACCGTTTCAGGACAGCTCCATGTGGAGCCGTTTGCCCTCGCCTGTGACAGGGTATATACCTTTGGGCCGACATTCCGTGCGGAGAACTCAAATACCACGACCCATGCCAGTGAGTTCTGGATGGTGGAGCCGGAGCTCGCCTTTGCAGACCTTGAGGACGACATGAAGTGCATGGAGAGCATGGTGAAATACTGTATAAATGCAGTACTTGAGCGGTGCCCCTCCGAGATGAAGTTCTTTAACGACATGATAGATAAAGAGCACACCCTGATTAAACGCCTGCGTGAGGTTGCAAGCTCTGAGTTTAAAGTTATGACATATACCGAGGCCGTTGAGCTTCTCAAAAATTCCGGGCGCAAGTTCCAGTATCCGGTGGAGTGGGGCGTTGACCTGAAAACAGAACACGAGCGTTATATATGTGAGGAGGTTGTAAAGGGGCCTGTATTTCTGATTGACTATCCCAAGGACATAAAGGCGTTTTACATGCGCCTGAATGACGACGGCAAGACTGTCGCCGCCTGTGACTGTCTTGTCCCCGGTGTTGGAGAGCTTATAGGCGGTTCTCAGAGGGAGGAGCGGTATGACGTTCTTACAAAACGCATGGAGGAGCTGAAAATACCAAGGGAAAGCCTACAGTGGTACTGTGACCTCAGGCGTTTCGGCAGTGTGAAGCACGCCGGGTTTGGCCTTGGGCTTGAGCGGTTCATTCTGTATCTTACAAACATAGGAAACATAAGGGACGCCATACCCTATGCCAGAACTCCGAAAAATCTTATGTTCTGAGGTGTGAGGTATGGAAAAGCATAAGATTGACAGGATTAATGAGCTATCGAGAAAACTCAAAACCCATGGCCTCACAGAGGAGGAGCATTTGGAGCGGAAGGCCCTCCACAGGGAGTACGTGGAAGAGTTTAAAAACGGACTTAGAAATACCCTGGAAAACACATATATACAGCGTCCCGACGGTACAAGGGAAAAGGTAAAAAAGAAAAAGTAAGATAAAGTAAGATAAATTAAACTCCTCTTTACGGTTAATGCCGTAAAGGGGAGTTTTGTATCCTGTGCAAGTTTAGTCGATAAAGGCGTTTGCGGTGAGAGAGTCAAACTCCTCCTGCGTGAGCTCATGGTGATAGAAGATATTGAAGTACTGGGCAACTTCGTCATACACGTCATAATCAACATAGTCGGGATAGAGCACCGCAGGCAGCCATATCAGTGCAAGCAGACGCTGTACTGAGGGAGGACTGCCTGTCCAGTCGTATGGACCCATAGGTGTCTCAATATAGTTTCCATTTTTTATTGCGGTGAGCTGCTGCCATGTCTCGTCGCTGGAGGCAACATCGTATCCTCCGTCAGGTGAGAAGATGATGTAATCAGGGTCCCAGATAAGAAGCTGCTCCATGTCAACGGGGTTGCCGGTTCCCTTGGAGGAGACATCGTCAACAACTGCCACGTTGTTTGTGAGAAGGTCAATTATCTCAGCGTGGAAAGAACTCTTTGCAAGAACGGAGAGCCCGTCTTCACCAGTGCAGTAAATCACATTGGCGAGGTTGTCCTCACCAACCTCAGCGACGATTGATTTTGCCCGCGAAAGGATTTGCTCACAGTATACTGCAATGGCTTCTGCCTCTTCCTCTTTGCCGAGAAGCTCGCCCAGCATGCGGTAAGCGTCAGGATATGTCTCAAGAGACGCCTCAATGTGCACGCAGGGAATGCCAATCTGTTCCTGAATGCTGTCAAGTTCTTCGGCCATGTCGTCCTTGGCCTCGCCGATGTCTATAATGACCTGTGGGTCCACGTTTGCAAGCTCTTCAAGGTTTACCTCACCCTTGCCGCCGTAGAGCTGACCGATAAGGGGCAGGTCAAGGAGCTCGTCACCGATATACTCTTTGTTAATGTCGTCCCACTCGGAGGAGAGACCGACATACATTTCCGGCGCAATGGCGAGAAGGGCAATCTGTGCCAGCGGTCCGGTGGGGACTATGCGGGTTATCTCACTGTCCAGTTCAACCTCGCGGCCGCAGCTGTCGGTGAATGTGACTTTACCGCTTTCGTCACCGTTGTTTTCCGGCGTTGTGTCTTCCTGCTGGTTGCTCTGACTGTCGTCTGTGTTTCCAGTGCTTCCGCAGCCGGAGAGAACGGAGAAGAGAAGCAGAACAGAAAGAAGCATTGCCAAGAGTTTCTTTGTCATTTTTATACCTTCCTTTTATTTTTCATTATCTATATAGAAGCGGCTTTCCGCAGCTATATCAAAAGATGTGACGGGACACAAAAGCGCATTTTGTCATCAGCAGCGCTGACAATATCAACTTCGACCCCGTAAAGCTTTTCAATCAGCTCTTTGTTTATTACCTCTTTCGGAGGACCGTCGGCAATTACTCTGCCGTCTTTCAGAGCGAGAATTTTGTCCGCACTTATGAACGCCTGGTCGGGGTTATGGGTGGATTCGATTATAGTGTAGCCGCTGCGGGTGAGCTTCCTGACCTCTTCAATTACCCTGAGCTGATTTCCGTAGTCCAGGTTGGAGGCCGGCTCGTCCATAATAAGAACGGTTGCCTTCTGCGCCACTGCCCGGGCAATAAGGGCAAGCTGGCGTTCTCCGCCGCTGACCTGTGTGTAACCGCGGTTGCGCAGATGAATAATGCCGAGCTGCTCCATGGCCTCCTCAGCAATTTTAACCTGCTCCCGTCCGGGGGAGGAAAAGCCGGGGGTATGGGCGGTTGTACCCATGAGTACCATGTCGATCATACTGTAGTTAAACGACGGATAGTGGGATTGGGGAATATAGGCCACATGCTTGGCCAGCTGGCGGGAGGAGAGCTTTGCGCAGTCTGTGCCGTTTATAACAGCCCTGCCCGTGTAGCCCTTTAAAAGTCCAAGTATGCATTTGAAAAGGGTACTTTTTCCAACGCCGTTTGGCCCTAATACCGCCATTAGCTCACCGTCCCGGGCGGTGAAGCTCACGCCGTTTAAAACAGGCTCTGTGCCGTAGGAAAAGCTGAGATTTTCAATTTGAACGCTCATACCCGCTCCCCCTCTCTTGTAATGAGATATATGAAGAATGGGGCGCCGACAAAAGCGGTGAGGATACCGATTGGTATCTCGGTTGTGGTGAGATTGCGGCACAGGTTGTCCACAATAAGCATAAATATTGCACCGAAGAGCATGGTTGCCGGCATCAGGTACTTAAAATTGTTGCCAACGAGCCTTCGGGCAAGATGCGGCACCACAAGCCCAACCCAGCCGATGACACCGCTGACAGCGACGCTTGCCGCTGTTATTAGCGTAGAGCATAGTATAACTACAAGGCGCACGGCCTTTGCGTTTACGCCCATGGTGCGGGCCTCGTCGTCACCCATTGTGAGTATGTTAATTCTCCAGCGGAGTATAAGCAGGGGGACAAGACCGATGACCATTGGTATAATGGCAAAGGCGACGTCTGATTTTTCCGCGCCGTTAAAGCTTCCCATGAGCCAGTATGTAATTTCCGGAAGCTGGCTGTTTGGGTCTGCTACAAGTTTTAAATATGACGTGGCCGCAGAGAAAAGCGAGCTTATCATAATTCCGGCCAGGATAAGGCCGATAACTTTTTTCCCTTTTGCACGCTCACTTACGAATATTACGAGCAGTACGCACACAAGGGAGGCGACGAATGCGAAGAGAGTGACCATGCTGCTGGGCAGCTCTAATATAATGGCGAGTGCCGCGCCGAAACCTGCCGCGGAGGAAGCGCCCAGAATATCCGGAGAGGCCATTGGATTTTGAAATACCCCCTGATAAGAGGCACCGGAGGCTGCAAGACAGCACCCAACGAGACAGGAGATAATTATTCGTGGGAAACGCACATTAAATATAATGAGCTCTACACGGTCTTCCCAGAACTGCTCTATATTAAGAAACTTGATTTTTGACAGTAGCACCGATATGAGTTCTTTTAACGTAACAGGGTATCTGCCGAGTGTAAAGGACAGGAGAATTCCCGCCACTAAGATAACTGACAGAATTATGATTATCTTTTTATAATTCCTGCTTTTGTCTGTGATTTTGGCCATTTAATCTCCGTTCTGACGCCGAATGCGTCAACAATATTTTACAAAATAAAACCGGGCACGCAGAGAAGATACTACATGCCCGTAAAAACCAAAAACGCAAAGTTTCCTTCTCAAACACGGACGGCCAAACCCTTTCGGGTTTAACCCGCGAGCGAAGCTGTTCGCTCTGGCTCTGCCGTCATGGGATAAGCCTTTAGACATGCAGGGCGCGGAAACATATTAATTTATTTTACGGTATCACAGTCTTAACACAAATGTCAATGTGCAAAAATATATAACTTACTATTGTAAAATCTGCTTTAATTCTGCCTTATTGATGATTTCATTTACAGCGCCTTTATAGTATAGTATTATTGTATGGTTTTCGGAGGGGTAGAATGAAAGAAAAGAGGTCAATTGTTGCCATTCCGCCGGACAGCGAAAAGCTGTTTTTAAAGGTGTTTACCAGGGATAAAGGTTTTTACAGGACTTTTTTTCCACTGCTTCTTGTCATAACGCTCCAGCAGCTCGCGGCGCTCGCTGTGAACATGGCAGACAATATAATGCTGGGGACCTATTCGGAACTGGCGCTTTCAGGAGCTACGCTGGTAAATCAGATTCAGTTTACACTTCAGCAGCTTACGGCGGGCACCGGAATAGGCATTGTCGTTCTTGCGTCACAATACTGGGGAAAGGGAGAGATTGAGCCGATAAAGAGGATAATTTCTCTCGGTATAAAATTTAGCTTCATCGGGGGCGTAATATTCTTTGTCCTTGCCATGACTATTCCTCACGGCGTCCTTTCAATTTTTACAAATGATACTGCTGTTATTAATGAGGGTGTGAAATATCTTCGGATAATCAGCTGGACATATCTGATTTTTGCGGTTTCAAATTCTCTTATGTATTCACTTCAGAGCGTTGAGACTGCCACTGTCGGAACTGTTATGTCAGTCAGCACAATTATTATTAACGTGTGCCTGAATTATTGCTTTATATATGGTAACTTTGGAGCGCCGGAGCTGGGTATCCGTGGCGCGGCCATTGCGACTTTGATAAGCAGGGTTGTAGAACTTATAATAATTCTTGTATACGTGCGGTTTATCGACAAAAAGCTTAAAATGAAAATCCATGAGCTTTTGCGTTTGGATTTGACATATCTGAAAGATTACATAAAAGTTGCGACGCCTTTAATTCTCAGTGCTCTTTTGTGGGGAGTGGCACAGGCGGCGCAGACGGCGATACTCGGTCACATAAATGCCACGGCTATTGCTGCAAACAGTATAGCGACTGTTATATTCCAGATTTTTGTGGTCGTTGGTATGTCATGTGCGAATACCGCGTCTGTAACTATGGGGAAGACTGTTGGTGCCGGACTGTTTCACAAGGTAAGGCAGTATTCAAAGACGCTGCAGGTAATTTTCCTGATAATAGGCATTGTGTCAGCGGCGCTGATGTTTATCTTCAAAGAGGCGATTGTAGGGCTTTATGCAGTGTCGCCTGAGACAAAAGTCATGGCGGTGAATTTTCTGAC
>CAJFTV010000148.1 GCA_904420055.1 Candidatus Alloscillospira gallinarum
AGGTCCGCGTTTCTGTATTTTTCACGGAATTCCGTATTTTTACCGGACTGTATTGCGGAAATAAGCTCATTTGTAAAGTCGTCGCCCTTAACATAGACGATATTATATTCCGGGTGTTTTTTGCGCATCTCAATGCGTATTGCATGGAGAAGGTGAGTCTTTCCAAGGCCTGAGTCTCCGTATATAAACAGGGGATTATAGTCTTTTACAAATCCTTCGGCAACGGCCTTTGCGGCCGCGTGGGCAAATTTATTGGAGTTTCCTACTACAAAACGCTCAAATGTGTAGATGTCGTAATTTGTCTCATTGTTTTCCTTTTCAGTCCGGCGGTACCTTTCAATCTCGTCGTCAGTTACCAAGATGACGTTGAACTCACCGGAAAAAATTTCAAACAGTGCATTTTTTATAATGGGCAGAAAACGGCCCTCAATAATATCTTTTTTAAATTTTGAAGGACAGTGCAAGATGAGCTCATTGTCTCGTATATCCACGGGAGAACAGTCGGAAAACCATGTGTCTATAGCAACGGTTGACAGGTCCGTTTTCAGAAGCTCAAGTACCCTGTTCCAAATATCTGTGACAGAATTCATATCTTAATCCTTTCGGGCCAGAAAATTTTTATATCTTTTATTGTCATCTTCAAATTAGGGACGCAGATTTCTTTTATTGGAATATACCCGCCCATAATAAGAATTCAGATTTGAAAAATATTTTTCCGAAGGGCTTAAAATCTCATATGCAGACTAGGCCCCATACTAATTTATAATACCAGATTATTGACAGTTTTGCAAGGTATACATTATAAAATTAGAAACACGCAAAAATATGTAAAGTGAGGCATGGAAAAGATTAAATCCTGCAAAAAGGGTAAAAATAAAAGCAGAGGAATTCTCCTCTGCTTTAAATTACGTATAAAATCAGCCGATGGCATTAAGCTTTTTCGTAAGGCTGCTCTTCTTGTGGGCTGCGTTATTCTTGTGAATAACACCCTTGATAGCTGCGTTGTCAACGGTCTTGACAGCGACTTTATAGGCGCTCTCTGCTGCTTCACGGTTACCCTCAGCCACAGCTGCGTCAAACTTCTTAATTGTGTTTTTAATTCTTGTCTTGACAATCTTGTTTTTTGCGTTGCGCTCTCTGGCGATGAGAACTCTCTTTTCAGCGGATTTAATGTTGGGCACGCTTTGCCACCTCCTCCTATAAAGTTACACCTTTGTGCAGATGGTAATTCTATCATGTAACCTCAAATAAATCAAGGGTTTTTTGAAAAAAATTACGAAAAAAATTAATATTACCATATGTTGTGTTTAAGTGTAAATTTGAAGCACAAATTATATAATTTTGAGGTGAAAAGCTTTGAGAGAAATAAGGACAGACCTTGTATGTGAGGCGAGAGAGTTATGGCGTGAGACGTCTCCAGATGTGGACATGCCCGGGGTTACTGCAGAAGAAAAAGAAGTACTGGGCTTTAAGGTTACGACTGTAGATGTTACGACAGACGAGGGAGCAAAGGCCGTTGGAAAGCCTGTGGGAAGATATATTACAATTGACACTGAGGACTATTTGAAACGCGAGGAGAACGGTTTTTCAAGGGCGGTTAAAGCACTTGCCGGTGAAATTTCAGGGCTTTTTGAAAACAAGGACGGTACGGTACTTGTAGCCGGACTTGGAAATCCGGATATCACTCCCGATGCGGTGGGACCAATTGCAGTGAAAAATACCATGGTGACACTTCACCTTGTAGAACAGATGCCTGACACATTTGCCGGGTTTAAAAAGGTGGCCGCCATAGCTCCCGGAGTTCTGGCTGTGACCGGTATAGAGAGCGCGCGCCTTATCCGTGCCGCCGCCAGAGAGGCAAAGGCCGACGCTGTTATCGTTGTTGACGCGCTGGCTTCGAGGAGGCTTTCCCGTCTGTGCCGAACCGTGCAGATTTCAAATACGGGAATTACTCCCGGGTCCGGCGTGGGAAACAGCCGCCAGGAAATAAGTAAAAATACAGTAGGAGTGCCTGTTATTTCTCTCGGTGTTCCCACGGTCGTAGACGCGAGGACCCTGGCCTGTGATATTATGGAAAATAATGGAAATAAACAGGAGCCTGAGGACTTTGCGGGCTTTGGCAGCGACATGATGGTTACTCCGAGAGAGATAGACAAGTGTGTCGCGGATATGGGAAAGCTTATCGGATACGGAATTAATGTGGCAATTCAGGACATTGAAGTGGAAGACGTTACCATGTTTATAGATTGATTTTAGTGGAATGTTTCACGTGAAACATTCCACTTTTATAAAATTTAACATTTGATTTTTGAAAATTAAACAAATTTACGATTGAAAACGTATGTCTGTGTGCTATAATAATCGCATTGCAATTAATTTGGCCGTTTTTATCCCTCCACTGCAGTGGAAGCTTAAAAACTATAAGTTGTGTACTTAAACGGCAGTAAAAGGGGAACAATATGGGAAAAATTATAGCAGTAGCTAATCAAAAGGGCGGCGTTGGAAAGACGACGACCTGCATAAATCTCTGCTGTGCTCTGACCCAGGCGGGTAAAAAAGTGCTCCTGTGCGATATGGACCCTCAGGGAAATTGTACCTCCGGCATGGGTGTGGATAAAAACCGGGCGGAGCCAAACGTATATAATGTGCTTATAGACGGTACTCCCGCAAAAAGTGCGTTAATTGAGACAAAGTATGGCAGCGTTCTCCCGTCAAACAAGATACTTTCCGGAGCCGGCGTTGAACTTGTCACAATGGATAGCAGGGAATACATACTGAAAAAAGCGCTGGAGCCCCTGAGAAAAGAATATGACTACATATTTATAGACTGTCCTCCCTCCCTTGAAATGCTCACCTTAAATGCGCTGTGTGCCTGTGATACGGTTTTTATCCCGGTACAGTGTGAGTATTTTGCGCTGGAGGGGCTTTCGGACCTCATGACCACCATAAGAATGGTAAAGAAAAAGCTCAACCCGGAAATTGACATTGAGGGCGTGCTTCTAACAATGTTTGATTCCAGAACAAACTTTTCCTCACAGGTGGCGGCAGAGGTAAAAAAATATTTTAAAAAGAAAGTTTACAATGTTGTAATACCAAGAAATATCCGTCTGTCGGAGGCGCCGAGCCATGGAAAACCGGCAGTGGTGTACGACAGGTCTTCACGGGGGGCGCGCGCATATACGGAGCTTGCCAGTGAAATAATACGGAAAAACAGATAGGGAAAGGAGCGTTATTATGGCTCAAAAAGGACTTGGAATGGGTCTTGGGGCTCTTTTTGGAGATGCCGCTATTGAGGACAATGACAATGACTTTACATATCTGCCCATCTCAAAAGTGGAACCCAGGGCTGACCAGCCGAGGTCTGTCTTTGATGAAGAGGGATTAAATGAGCTGGCAGAGTCTATCAGGGAGCACGGGATAATTCAGCCTTTGACTGTAAGAGAGCTCAGCGGCGGGTTTTACCAGATAATTGCCGGAGAACGCCGCTGGCGCGCGGCGAGAATGGCGGGAATTGATGAAGTGCCGGCTCGCATAATAGAGGCGGACGATAAAAAGGCCATGGAGCTTGCGCTGGTCGAAAATCTCCAGAGAGAGGGACTGAACCCCGTAGAGGAGGCCCTGGGATATAAGTCACTTATTGAGGAATACGGACTAACTCAGGATGAGGCGGCAAAGATGGTCAGTAAATCCCGTCCCGTGGTTACAAACGCCCTCAGGATTTTGTCTCTGCCAAATGAGGTAATAGGGCTGATTGAGATAGGTGAGCTCTCCGCCGGAGCTGCAAGGGCAATAATCTCTCTTGATGGAGAGGAAAAGCAGATAAAAGCGGCCAAAACTGTTGTGGAAAAAAAGCTGTCTGTCAGGGAGACGGAAAAGCTTGTCAAAGAGATGACCAGCGAAAAGAAACCGAAAAAGATGAAAAAAGACGCCCTTGACATATATTACCGTGAAGCGGAAAAAAATCTGACAGTAAATCTAAGCCGCAGGGTAAAAATACTAAATTCCGGCAAAAAGGGTAAAATTGAGATAGAATATTATGACGGCGATGATTTTGAGCGTATTTATTCCGCGCTCTGCAAAGCTAAGTACCCGGAGGAATAGAGATGAAAAAGCGCGGTTCAGACTGCCCCGAGGTAGAAGAGGAAAAAAAGAGACTTGACGGTGCAAAGAGTAAAAAGGCTGTAATAAGTTATCTGATTGCGCTGTCCTTGGTTATAGTGTTTTTTATAATCCTGTCCCACTTTATGCACCTGAGAAATAACCGTGAGCTTGACACTCTCAGTCAGCAGATGGCAACTGTTGAGGAGCTCACAGAAGAGAACAGGGGACTGGAGAGCGAAAAACAGGAGCTTGAGAGCAGAGTTTCCGGGCTTGAGGAAGAACTTGACCGGGAGAAAGCAGAAAAAGACAGACTTACCCAGGAGCTTGACCGTTACAAAGCAGAGTACGGCGAGCTTGATGATAATACGGAAAACTGATTTGGGGGATATACTATGATAGACATTAAGCTTATTAGGGAAAAACCTGAGGAAGTAAAAAGACTTCTCTTAAATAAGGAGGTCGACGCCTCCGACACTATTGACAGAATAATTGAGCTCGACGTGCTTCGCCGTGACACCATTGCAAAGACTGAGGCGGCAAAGGCAGAGCAGAATAAGGTTTCAAAACAGATTCCCGCTATGAAAAAGGCGGGAGAAGACGTAGCTCCTGTCATTGAAAGGCTCAATGCCTTAAAGGAGACTGTAAAAGATTCAGACGGTAAGCTCAAGGACATTGAAAGTGAGTATATGTCCCTTATGTTAGGGCTTCCCAATCTGCCTGACCCGGACTTAAAACCCGGCGGCAAGGAGAATAACGAGCCCATACGCTACTTTGGGGAACCGCATAAATTTGATTTCACACCTAAAAATCACGTTGACCTGTGTACTGATTTGGGACTTATCGACTATCAGAGGGGCGTAAAACTCTCCGGGAGCGGCTTCTGGGTTTACCGGGGCATGGGTGCGCGGCTTGAATGGGCTCTTTTGAACTATTTTATCGATACGCATATCGGAGACGGATATGAGCTTGTGCTGCTCCCGCATATGCTGGGCTATGAGTGCGGACTTACCGCCGGTCAGTTCCCCAAGTTTGACCAGGAGGTATACTGGCTGGACGTGGCGGAGGACGAGAGACGCCGCTTTATGCTGCCCACAGCGGAGACGGCGCTGGTTTCACTGCACAGAGATGAGATACTCACAGAGGCCGAGCTGCCGAGAAAGTATATATCATACACGCCATGTTTCAGGCGTGAGGCCGGTTCATACAGAACGGACGAGCGCGGAATGGTGAGAGGTCACCAGTTTAACAAGGTTGAGATGGTACAGTATACAAAGCCGGAGGATTCAGACGCGGCGTTTGAGGAGCTTGTGGGCAAGGCGGAGGCACTTGTCAAGGGATTGGGCTTCCACTTCAGAACTGTGAAGCTGGCGGCGGCAGACTGCTCTGCCTCAATGGCCAGAACATATGACATTGAAATACAGATACCGTCTATGAACGGGTATAAAGAGGTCTCCTCCGTGTCAAATGCCAGGGACTACCAGGCGAGAAGGGGCTCAATAAGGTTCAAGAGAGATGGCTCAAACAAGACTGAGTATGTACACACCTTAAACGGTTCCGGTCTTGCAACCAGCCGTATTCTCCCCGCCTTGGTTGAGCAGAACCAGCGTGAGGACGGCTCTGTCGTAGTTCCGGAGGTACTGCGTAAATACCTCGGAGGAATTGAGGTAATAGAGAAAAAATAGTCTGTGGTATTAATACGGACATGTGGCGCAGGAGTTTTAAATGGATAATATCTTAAATGAAATAGAGTCACAGCTTGGGCTGGAGCTGCCGGAGACGGCGGCTCCGGCATTTCGCCGTTACAGAGAATTTTTAGAGGAAAAAAACAAGGTCATGAATTTGACGGGAATAACCGGGGAAACGGAAGTGTATACTCTGCATTTTGCCGACTCCCTCGCCCTGCTTGCAGAGTGCGATTTTAAGGATAAAAGCGTCATCGACGTGGGTACAGGCGCCGGTTTTCCGGGGCTTCCAATAAAAATAGCCGAGCCCACGGTTTCCCTCACACTTTTGGACGCACAGCAGAAAAGGATAAATTTTTTAAGGGAGCTGTGCGAAAATACCGGTATAACCGGTGTCAAGTGTCTCCACGCCAGAGCAGAAGAGGCGGCGTTTTTGAAGGACATGCGTGAGCAGTATGACGCCGGAGTGTCAAGAGCTGTAGCAAGGCTCAACGTGCTGTGTGAGTTTGTAATGCCGTTTGTAAAGCCCGGGGGTGTGTTTATTGCCATGAAGGGCACGGACAGCGACGAGGAGATAAGAGAGGCGGAAAACGCTGTACATAAGCTCGGAGGGAAGATTGTGAAGATTGCAGATTATACCGTAGCCTGTACAGACATACGGCACAGGCTTGTTATAATTGGAAAGACCGGCAACACCCCCTCAGGATACCCGAGAAGATTTGCAAAAATTCAGAAGGCACCTATAAAATAACAGTTTTTTATCCGTAAAACCGGAATGTTTCACGTGAAACATTTTGTCAGAAAAATGTGAAACAGCAGTATTTCTGCGGCATTAAAAGAATAAGCAACAACTCTATTAAAATTTACTTGCATATACATATACCCCGGGGCAGCCTGCTCCGGGGCATTGGGACGTTCTGCAAAAAGGAGTGAAAAAGTTGAAGGAGATAGTCAAGGCCCTTTTGGGAGAAGATGAACTGAAAGGCATAATAGAAGGGCTTGACATGGGAAAAAGCCCCGCGGTGGTGTCTGGTCTCGGCCCTGTACACAGGGCGCACCTTATGGCGCTTTTAATGGAGAGTACTGGTCTTCCGGTCTGCACCGTATGCTCTGACGACGGCGAGGCGCGCCGTTTTGCCGGAGATATTGCCGGCTTCACTGGAAAAACGCCTGTACTTATAACAGAGCGCGACTTTGTATTTTATAACGTGGAGGGAGTGTCCCGCCAGGGGGAGCACGGGAGAATTAATGCGCTTTATAAGCTTTTAAACGGCGCAAATCCCGTAGTTGCCACAATAGACGGCATATGCCAGAGAACAATGCCCCCCAGGATTATGAAAGAATTATCTCTTGAAATAGAGATGAACTCCAGTTTTCCGCCGGAAAAACTCACGGAAATACTAATATCCGGCGGCTACAGCCGCTGTCAGCAGGTTGAGGGGCCGGGACAGTTTGCTTTAAGGGGCGGAATACTGGATTTTTACTCACCGGCACAGGAATATCCTGTAAGAATAGAGTTCTGGGGCGATGAAATTGACTCCATGAGCTTTTTTGACCCGTCGACTCAGCGGAGGACAGAGGTGATAGAAAAGGCGGTAATACTTCCAGCATGTGAGGTACTGCCGGATATGTATTCCGGTGTCTCTGGAAGCGGAGCGAAAGGACTTGCGGGACAGATAAGGGAGCTGTATACCCGCCTGTCAAAGAAAAAGAACAGAAATGAAAAGCTTTTGGAGAATTTAACTGCCGACATTGACCGGCTTGAAAACGGGAGGGGCCTGCCCTCCGCCGACAAGTATGCGGAGCTTATATATGAGGAAATGACCTCGGCTGCGGACTATCTGCCGCCGGAGACAGTTATATTCATGTGCGAGCCGGCCCGCTGCGGCGACAGGATTAAAAATTATGACATGCAAATGAGCCAGGACGTTACCGCGCTTATGGAGGCGGGAGCTCTTGAGGCGTCGCTTGTGCGGTTTTATTACGGCTGGGACGAGATATGCGCAAGGTTCGCGGACCACATTTTTGTGATGTCGGACAATTTTACCGGCTCAAGCTATCCGGTGCGGCCTAAAGCCATGGGAAATCTCCGGGCAAAGCAGTTACCCTCTTACGGCGGGAGCATAGAGACCGCAAAGGGCGATATCGCCTATTACATGAGTTCCGGCTACAGGGTGGCGGTGCTGTGCGGGGACAGCCGCCGGGGGGAAATACTGCAAAATTATCTGAAGGAAAACGGTATTGATGCAGGCGTGGATTTAAAGCTGAGAGAGCTGCCTGAACCAGGAACATGTGTGATATCTGTTGGAAGTCTCTCTGCCGGCGTTGAATATCCGGGGATAAAGCTCGCAGTTATAACTGAGGGACAGATTGTTCAGACCTCTCACTCAAAGCGGAAAAAGGCGGCAAAGAGCTCACGGCAGCGCATTGCAAGCTACACAGACCTTGCCCCCGGGGACCTTGTGGTTCACGAACAGTACGGAATAGGACGGTTTGTAGGCATATTTAAGATGCCGGTGGACGGGGTTGAGAAGGACTACATAAAAATATCCTATGCCGGCACCGACAGCCTGTATGTGCCGGCTACCAGTCTCGACCTCGTGTCGAAATACATCGGCGGCGGAGAGGACGCACCTGTAAAGCTCTCCAAGATGGGCGGAACAGATTGGGTGCGGGCAAAATCCCGGGCAAAGGGCGCGGCAAAGGAGATGGCAAAAGAGCTTATTGCCCTTTATGCCCAGCGCCAGAAGGTAAAGGGGTTTGCCTTTGCGCCTGACACGGTGTGGCAGGACGAGTTTGAGGCCTCCTTTGGCTATCAGGAAACTGAGGATCAGCTCAGGTGTATAAGTGAAATTAAATCGGATATGGAGCGGCCCGTGCCAATGGACAGACTTCTCTGCGGAGATGTGGGCTACGGCAAAACGGAGGTGGCGCTCCGGGCAGTTATGAAATGCATAATGAGCGGAAAGCAGGCGGCAATACTTGTGCCGACTACGGTCCTTGCCCAGCAGCACTATGTGACAATATTAAAGCGTTTTGCGGATTTTCCAGTGAAGGCCGATATTCTGAGCCGTTTCAGGACGCCTGCACAGGTAAAAAAGACAATAAAGGATATGGAAAGCGGTGCGGTTGACGTCGTTGTGGGCACTCACAGGCTTCTGCAAAAGGATATAAAGTTCAAGGATTTGGGTCTTTTAATTGTGGACGAGGAGCAGCGCTTCGGCGTAAGCCACAAGGAAGCCCTGAAGGAGCTTACAAAAAACGTGGACGTCCTGACGCTGTCGGCAACCCCAATACCGAGAACGCTGAATATGGCGCTGTCCGGCATAAGGGACATGTCCACAATAGAAGAACCGCCGAAAAACCGCCAGCCGGTGCAGACGTATGTGCTGGAGCACGACTGGGGGATTTTGTGCGACGCCATGCGCCGGGAGCTTGGACGCGGCGGACAGGTATACTATATCCACAACAGAATTGAGAATATTCAGAGCGTGGCCTCACGTATTTCCCAGATGATGGAGGGGGCCGCGGTGGCAGTGGCACACGGCAGAATGGACGAGGAGCATTTAAGCGAGGTAATGGAGCGTCTTGCCGACGGAGATATTCAGATACTCGTCTGTACTACCATAATAGAGACAGGCATTGACATACCAAATGTAAACACACTTATAATTGAGGACGCGGACAAGATGGGCCTTGCCCAGCTGCACCAGATAAGGGGCAGAGTGGGGCGCAGCCCCAGGCGGGCCTTTGCATATCTGACTTTCAGAAAGGGAAAGGTGCTGTCCGAGATTGCTGAAAAACGCCTTTCCGCCATAAGAGAGTTTGCAGAATTTAACTCCGGATTTAAAATTGCCATGCGTGACCTGGAGATTAGGGGCGCAGGTAACCTGCTGGGCGCGGAGCAGTCCGGACATATGATGAGTGTTGGATACGACATGTATTTAAAGCTTTTGGAGGAGGCTGTTTTGGAGGAAAAGGGCGAAAAGACCGAGCACCGGACGGAGTGCTCTGCGGACCTAACCGTCTCGGCCAATATACCGGAAAAATATGTGCCCTCACCGGAACAGCGCATGGACCTGTATCGCCGCATAGCCCTGGTGCGCTCAGAAGAGGAGGCGGACGAGATGGTGTCCGAGCTCATAGACCGCTTTGGAGACCCGCCGAGAGAGGTTATTGCACTTGTGAATATCGCACTACTCCGGGCAGAGGCCGCAAAGGCGCATATACCGGATATAAGCCAGAAGGCCGGGTGGCTGCGGTTTAAGCTGGAAGATTTTGACATGGAGAGAATATCCGGACTATATGCGCTTTCAAAGTATAAGGGCAGACTGAAAATTGAGGCCGGTACAAGTCCCGTTGTAGCGCTGAAAGTTAATTCGGGGAGAGTAATAGACGACGCCATGAACTTTGTCAGGGATTATACTGCGTGGGGCAAAAAGTAAACAATGCTTTAACAAAATGCGGCTTATGTTGAAAAAACGGCAGAATGGTGGTAGTGTTAAGTAGTATTTCTATAACGGAGGTCTTTAAATGGCGGTTAAAAAAATCATTGCTGTATTTCTGTGTGCGGCGATGTCGGTTGGCCTGCTTGCGGGCTGCGGCAAGGAAAATGACACCCAGGAAGACAGCGAAAGAGGAAAGCTTATGATGACGGTGGACGCCACCGAGATATATGAGGACTATTTCGAATATTTTTATAATTATTATAAGACAAACCTTGAAAACAGCTATGGTGAAATTACCGACTGGTCCGAGGAGATAAGCGACGGGTATACATATCAGCAGTACGTGGTGGACGCCACCACAAACTGGTTTATCTACTCTGAGGCTGTGCGCGTACAGTCCAACCGCCTCGGTGTGGGCTTTAATGAAGAGGACCAGGCCGCGTTGGACGAGGACTGGAATTCGGTCTGTGAGCAAAACGGCGGTGAGGAGGAGTTTCTCCAATATCTTGAAGAACAGCACTGTACAAAGGAGCTGTATGATTATATAAGCAGTACAGACCTTATTGCCCAAAAGTGCTTTAATGCAATGTACGGTGAAAATGGTGAAAATGTCTCTGATGAGGACTGTGCAGAGCACACCGCAGATGACGGATATCTGATGGCAAAGCACATATTAATCCTCACAACAGAGACTGACGAAGAGGGCAACAGTGTTTCTCTTTCAGATGAAGAAAAAGCGCAGCGCCTTCAAAAAGCGGAGAGCATTCTCTCACAGCTTGACCAGTGTACTACAACAGAAGAGCTCTATACACGTTTTGATGAGCTCATGAACGAGTACAGCGAGGACACCGGCCTTGCGAATTTCCCTGACGGATACCTGTTCCAGGAGGGAGATATGGTGACAGAGTTCTATGAGGGTACACTGGCCCTGGACGAGGGTGAGTACAGCGGAATTGTGGAGACAAGCTACGGTTATCACATAATCCTGCGCATTCCAATGAATTACGATGTAATACCTATGGCCTACAGCAGCTATATGGCTTATGGCTATAATTACACTCTCAGATATATAGTGGCCGAGGACATGTTTAACTCCAACGCGAATACATGGCTTGATACTGTTGACGTGACATACACAGACGCCTATAACGAGATAGATTTAAATTCCTATTTTGCAGTTGGATAAATATTATGTAAACTAAATACTGAGTATAGGGTTTCCTTCTCAATCAAGGAAACCCTATATTTTTTGTTTTACATGTATTCTCCTTTAAAAAGCCGGGGATAATATGGCAAAAGAGGTGAAGGTATGGAAAAGGAAGAGACTCGCGTTTCTCTGAAAGGGATTAAAGACAGCTTTTCTGGCTGTTATGACTATACAGAGCGCAGAATGTCCCTTGGCGGAGAGGGCGGCATAGAGGCCACGGTATGCTTTTTGGACGGTCTTGTGTCAGGCGAGGCAATAGCCAGAGAGGTTATAAAGCCTGCCACAAATGAGACGCGCTTCGGCGGAGTAAGCCTGCAGAGCCGGGCAATTGAGCTGTTTATGAGCGGCGTTGTGTACTCCAGCACTGCAAAGCTGTGCACCGGGCTGAATGAGACAATAGAGTATATGCTGGCGGGGTTTTGCGCCGTTGTGTTTGACAAAGCCGGGGCAGCAGTGACGTTTGAGGTAAAGTCGCCAGTTGGCAGGGCTGTCACCGAACCAAAAGAGGAAAAGGTGATAAAGGGTGCGAAAGATGTGTTTGTTGAAATTTTAAAGACAAACACCATGCTTGTGCGCAGAAAGATAAAGAGCAGCAGTTTAAAATTCAAACAGGTTTATATAGGTGAACAGGCAAAGACTATGGCGGTTATTGTGTACATGGAGGACTATACCGACATGGACCTTGTAATAGAGATGGAAAAGCGCCTTGCAAAGCCCCAGACGGACATTGTGCTGTCGGCGTCCAGCATTGAGGAATATTTGGAGGACAGGCCAAAAACCCCGTTTCCGCAGATGCTGAGGACAGAGCGGCCCGACAGGTTTTGCATGAATATCTTGGAGGGACGTGTGGGTTTAATAGTCGACGGACTTCCAATGGGATATTTGGCTCCGGGAACTTTTTCGCAGTTTTATAAGGTGCCGGAGGATATAGCAAACCATTTTGTCGTGGCGTCGATAATGAATGTAATGCGGTATATAGCTCTTGTAATAACGGTGCTTTTGCCGGCGTTTTATGTGGCAGTGGCAATGTATCATCAGGAGATGCTGCCAACAAGGCTGCTTCTGTCCATAATAAACAGCCGGCAGGCGGTGCCGTTTCCTGCGGCGCTCGAGATAATTGCCATGCTGGCGGCTTTTGAGCTGTTACAGGAGGCGGGCCTCAGAATGCCCAGCACAATTGGAACGACAGTGTCAATTCTGGGCGCCCTGATAGTCGGGCAGGCAGCGGTGGACGCAAAGGTGGTGTCACCTATTGTTGTGATTGTAATTGCTCTCGCAGGTATAGCGGGATACACCGTACCGGACCAGGACATGAGCGCGGCCCTCAGGGTATTTCGGTTTCTGTTTGTGCTTGCGGCTATAGTCGGGGGACTTTACGGACTTGTACTTGCCGGAGTTCTGCTGATATGTCACATGTGTTCAATCGAGAGCTTTGGCATTTCGTATATGGAGCCATTTTCCGGTGACAAATGGCGCGACAAGCTCCGTGCCTTTCTGCGCCTGCCGGTGAGGAGTACCAAGCACCTAAAACCGGAACTTGACCCGGAAAGAAAGGAGGATGAGAGTGACTGAAAATCGCATTAAGCGGACTGCCATTACCATGGCAGTCATTATGACAGTGCTACTTTCCGGGTGTTCAAGACTCACAATTTATAGTAACTATAAAGAGCCAGACAATATAGTTGTAATCAGGACCATCGGTATTGACTATGACAACGGTAAGGTATCTGTTACCTGCTGTACTGGAATGGGACTTGACGGAGAGGAACCCATGACCTTCACGGCCCGTGGAGAGACGCTGGCAGAGGCCGTGGCAGATATGAAAAACGGATATATGCGCCAGGAACCGATTTTTTCCCATACAGAGCACATCATAATTGGCAGCGAAGCGGCTGACCGTGGCATTGGCAGCGTTCTCGACTATGTGGCGAGAGACGTGCAGATGCGCATGTCTACAAATATATTTATCTTAAAAGACGGTACTGCCGAGGAGGCAATAACAAAGTGCACCGGGAAAACATCGTCTGCCTCTGACATGCTTACATCCATAAAGGCGGAGGCACCGGAAGCGGGAGAGGGATATGTTTTCACGGGGGAAGATATAATGTCTGCTCTTGCGGGGAGAGGCTGTGCGCTTATACAGGCGGTAAGTCTTGTAGACTCGCCTGAGCTGTCATCTGAAAACGAGGAGGCAAAAGCTCTCGAGCCTGATGGCTTTGCGGTAATGCGCGAGGGCTATCCGGCATCATATACAAATGAGATGCAGACAGTGGGAATACTGTATCTCATAGGTGAGATGAAAAGTATGATGATGGACGTAAAAGACAGCGAGGAGAATACTGTGACTCTGCTGATGACAAGAGAAAAAATGAAGTTTAAGCCACTTGAACGGGACGGAACTACAGTTGGCGCAGATATAAGCTGTGATATTACCCTGAATGTTGAGGAAGTCGGCGGACCGGTACAGCTTTACAGTGATGAGGAGCGCCATATTCTCGAAAAACGGTGCGGTGAGCTTGTACTGTCACAGATAACGGCGGCGATAGAACTGTCAAAATCAATGAATATCGATTTTTGCGGGATAGGGAAAAAAGTAGAGCAAAACAGCCCATATCTGTTTCGCGAGATTGGAGAGCGCTGGGAGACAGATTATACCGATATGGAAATAGGTGTTACCGTTCACTCAAAAATCGAGCGGACATATGACATCGGTGACAATGTAAATCTTACAGGAGATGGAAACACAAGTGGAGCAGAATAAAAAGGGTAAAATCACAAGCGGACAGGCCTCGGCTATGCTTTATATCGGACTTTTGTCTCCAATCATAAGGCTGCTGCCAAAAACTGCTGTGGATATGGGCGGATATGCGTCATGGCTTTCAGTAATTGCGGCCTTTCCCGTGCTGTTTCTGCTAATCTGGTTTTGGCGGAAGATGATGGGGGGAAGAAAACCGGGAGACAGTATGGCAGATGTCATAATAAAAGCAATAGGCAGGACAGGGGGCAAAATTGCCGTATCTCTCTTTGGGCTTTGGCTTATATTCTATATCGGTTTCATGCTGAAAAGCGGAGCCGAGCGGCTAATATCTTCTGCTTATGAGACTGCAACACCTTCGCTGTTTATTTTGACGATTTTGGCGGTGGCAACTATTGTAGCCACTAAAAAACTCAAGGTTTTGGGACGCCTCTCGGAAATATTATTTATAATTTTAAGCGTCGTTTTCATTTTCATAATGATACCTGCCTTTGCGGAGATAGAGCCGGGAAACCTGCTGCCAATAACTGTTTACAGCACCGGAGATATTCTGAAGGGCGCCGTACCAATAATTAATATTGGAACAGTGGGGGTATACCTGTATTTTTTTAAAGATGTAGCGGACGCCGACAATAATAACAAGATTATAGTAAAAAGACTTGTCACTGTTTTGGGAGTAATATTGATACTGATGGTCACGACTATCGGCGTTCTGTCAGAACCACTCATAAGAAAACTCCAGCACCCATTTTTCATAATGGTGAGGGATCTCTCTGTATTCGGAGTGGTCGAGAGAGTAGAATCTGTGGTAATTGCCCTGTGGGTGGTGTCAGATATTGTATATGTCTCCATGCTTTTAAAAATATGCGGAGAAATTTTTTCCAAAGTTACAGAGAAGAAAAAAGACAGACAGTATTCAATTTCTGCTGCGATTTTATCCCTTATTCCAGCATACATGGCGGCAAATTCTGCTTTTGAGTTAAATTTTTTTTCGGAGAAAATCATTCCCGGTATCAATATGTTGATTATTTTTATAATGCTGCCACTAATATTTGTGATAGGAAAAATTCGTGAAAAAAAGGGGAAAAAAAGGTATTGACAATGGGTGGTAGGAGGTGGTATAGTAACAAAGCTCTCACGAGAGCGGGAGCGAAAAGCTAAGCGGCAACGAA
>CAJFTV010000149.1 GCA_904420055.1 Candidatus Alloscillospira gallinarum
ACAGCGGCATAATACTCGTCATATCCTCCGCTGTAACCTAAATGTCCGCGTTCAACCATACCGGCGGCGGCTCTCGCCATATCGGGAAAGAGAGGAAACTTCATCTCTGCCACGCCGTAGCAAATACTGTCCTTTGGATATCCCATGATATCAAGCCGCCTTCTCATAGGAGATACCTCGTCAATTGCCGGTACAAGAGTTTCAAAATCATATGTCATTTACTTCCACCTGCCACAAATGGTATAATTAGAATTATCTTATAAAGTCGCTATCTTACAGATTATATGCTATATTTTAACACATAAATATAAAAAAGGGAACGGAGGTGATGGTTTTGTCCGCAAAAATACGAAAGGCCGTGCGGTTTGTAAATGACTTTTTAGAGGAGCTTTCAGCGAGGAAAGCAAGCATCTATGCTTCAACCGGGGCATTTTTTATGTTTCTGTCTCTTGTACCATGCATTATGCTTGTCTGCTCCCTTATACCGGAGTCAAGAATAACACAGACAGAATTTGTAAACTCCCTTGACCTGTTTCTGCCCGAATATATAGCCGGAATACTCAAATCCACCATAAATGAGGTGTACGTGTCCTCCCGCACTATACGCTCACTGTCAGCTATAACAACCTTGTGGTCTGCCTCAAAATTTATGGTATCGCTTATGCGGGGAATAGAGCACATGAGCGGCGACCTTAACACCGACAAATATATACGTCTCAGGCTGAAAGCAATACTGTATTCCGTCATAATGATTTTGTCCATCTACATTCTTATCATGATGACAGTGGTCATAAATACTATCACAAACAGGAGTACATTTGTTGTCCGGTTTTTAAAGATTATGATACCTGTCGTCCTCACCTTCATACTGGCACTTGCCTACAGGTATATTCCCGACAACCGGCTCTCCTTTACCGCACTGCTTCCCGGCGCGCTGTTTGCCGCCGTAGGCTGGTCGGTGTTCACATGGGTATACTCTTATTATCTCAGCATCTCCGACAACTACGGATTCTACGGCAGTCTGGGTTCGGTTATTGTTACCCTGTTATGGATGTACATCTCCATGTACATTATTCTGTCCGGCGCGTGCTTTAACTATTATCTCCGAAAAACCAGGGGGCTTCCGGAAAAGGCGGAGGCAAATTGAAAGCAAAAAGCAGTCACATAAAGTGACTGCTTTAAATTTTATTTCTCTTCTTCTCTCATGGGTTTTGCGCCCTCGTCCTTGCGCCAAACTGTGCCGGTGTCAAGCCCCCACTTTGCAAACATATTGTTGTAAAATTCCGGCCTCGGGAAGTTCATGGGCATATCCATGGAAAGCTCCTGGTATCCAAAGTTTGCGCTGCTCAAAATTTTGAGCCCGCTTACAATATCGGCAATCTTCTCACCCTTCATGGTAAACATGACCTCATCTTCGTCTGTCATGCCGCGCTCATACTCGCCGGGGTCCGGAAAAGTCACGTTGTAGTCTTTCCCGTTCAGCACGGGGATTGATGAGTGCACGCAGGAGTCCACCGGGTCCAGCGTCACAGGTATCATCTCTCCTGAATGGAATTTTGCCGCCATAAGTATACTGCGTATCTGTGCAGGCCTGCAGTAAACCGTTATTATATCCGGCACAAAATTACAGCTTCTCAAAGGGGCTATGGTAAAGCCTATGGGCTTTTTCTCCGCCTTCAGCATTGGATACTCCTCGCGGAGGTACTTTTTACTGCGCTCCGCGTCCTTCATAAAGAACTTTGTGCCCATGTATTCATAGTCGTCCTCGTCCAGGTCCACCATACCGTATGAGACAAGGGGCCATACGCACCAGTGGTCCTCTTTGAGCATCGTTATCGCCTTTCTGTTCCGGCGCACCATTGCGTATGCCTGACACATGGCAAGGCGGTCGCCCCTGTCCTTACATGGGCGGAGCGTTCCCTCCGGAATTTCGTCCTCGCTGTAAAGCAGCTTCAGCGCAATCGGAGAATACCGGAGAATTAAAAGGCTCTCAATTTCCTTTCCCAAACTGTTGTATTCCTCTACTGTCATTGCTATCCCTCCGTTATATTATCTGAAATTCTGTCTGTAATCCACTTATTCACGTCGCTGTATATACTCTCTTTGTCCCGGTCATTTAAAATCTCATGGCGTCCGCCCATGATAAACTTAACCGAAACGTCCTCCATGCCGGCATCTAAAAAAGCCTTGTAAGCCCTGTTTACGCCCTTGGCGTTTTCTCCCACCGGGTCAAGGCTGCCGGAGATAAAGCGCACAGGAGTGCTCTTTTTCATCTTGGCTATGTTATTTTTATCCGTGATTCTTTTAAGTCCAGTCATCAGGTCAAAATACAGCCTCGTTGTGGCAGTCTGTCCGCAAAGCTCGTCGGATATATATGCGTCAACGGCGTCATTGTCCCCTGACAGCCAGTCATACGGCGTCCTAACAGGCCTGAATTTTTTGTTATATGGTCCGAAAATCATATTTTCAAGGAACCTGCTTCGCTTTTTAGGCGAGACAGACGACAGCACTCCCGCAAGCGCCAGCCCCAAATATATTACCGGTCTTGCC